>CAJWRP010000226.1 GCA_913046025.1 uncultured Chloroflexota bacterium | reverse complement strand
CCTTGTCGATCGCCTCACCGTGTTCCCCGACCATGCGGACGAAGCCGCCCACGGGAATCCAGTTAATGGAGTAGATAGTGCCGTGGGGCTTGAATCTCAGACCCACCATCCTAGGCGGGAATCCGAAGCCAAACTCCTTAACGGTGATTCCGAACCACTTGGCCGTGAGGAAGTGGCCCAGTTCGTGAATGAAAATCAGGAATCCCAGGACAGGGAATATGAGCATCCATCCCTGAGGCCGCATCACCACGAATAAAACGATGGCTACGATGACTGGTATGAATGAGATCCAGCGATTGCGGATAAGATCACTCTTGTTTGATAACGGTATTAAGTACCACAGAGCGATGGAAATGATTGGTCCCAACGCGAATAGAAGGAGTTCCCCAATGGGCAGCCCAACAAACAACCTAACCCTCCACTATCTGGCTTACCTTCTCTCTGGCCCAGCGAGCCGCGCTCATGGTCTCTTCGAGCGTGGGCTCTTCAACACTTTGATGCTTTTCTAGTGCCTGTCGAATCAGCGTGGATATCTCCAGAAAGCCGATCTTGCCCGACAAGAACAGGTCTACAGCCATGTCATTAGCACCGCATAGGGCTGCAGGCCAAGTGCCTTCTCTCCTGGCGAATTCGATGGCTAGGTCGAAGCAGGGGTATCGCTCAGCTTCGTAAGGCTCGAAACTCAACGAGCCTGTAGCCACGGCGTCGAACTGCCGAATACTTTTATTATAAACCCGATCAGGATAGAACAAAGCGTACTGAATGGGCAGTCTCATATCAGGAGGGCTTAACTGTGCCTTAACTGATCCATCAACAAATTCCACCATGGAGTGAATAATGCTCTGGGGATGAATCACTATTTCGATGTCGTCCCAGGGAACATTGAACAGCCATCGGGCCTCAATTACCTCAAAAGCCTTGTTCATCATGGTAGCCGAGTCGATCGTGATCTTGGCCCCCATCTTCCATGTAGGGTGGTCCAGAGCCTGCTTAGGCGTGACGTCCGCCAACTTGCCCAGTGGCGTTTTGCGGAACGCTCCACCAGATGCCGTTATCATCAGTCTGGAAACCTTCTGCTCTTCACCGCGTAGGCACTGCCAGATGGCATTAGGTTCGCTGTCCAGTGGCAGGAGCGCTACACCGTGTTTGCGGGCGGCATCGGTCACCAGTTGACCAGATATGACAACGGTCTCCTTATTGGCTAAGGCGATATCCTTACCCGCTTCAATGGCCGCAAACGTAGCTGGCAGGGCAACGTCTCCAACAGTAGCGGTGACCACGGTGTCCACGTTGGGCTCCGTCACCATTTGAAGGATATCTCGGTCCTTGGCACCGTTTGTGGCTATGAAGGCCTTCTCTTCCGGGGTCCCTTGGCAGGAAATAAATTCTGGGTGGAACTCCTTAACCTGCTCTTTCAAAAGGTCCAAGCTGCGACGTGCCGCTAGACCAATCACGTTAAAGTTGGCAGGGAAGGCCCGTACGATATCCAACGTCTGCGTGCCTACGGAGCCCGTAGAGCCTAGGACAACAAGCCGCTTTGAAGTGATTCCCATATAACAAAATAATACACGACTAACACGTTCAAGACAATTGAGTCTAGCCGGTCTAAAAGACCTCCGTGGCCAGGAATTATGGTGCCAGAGTTTTTTACGTCACCAAGTCTCTTTATGCGCGATTCCGCTAGGTCTCCTAGTTGACCCACCATACCCACAAGCAGCCCCAATATAAGCGCCTCTATAAGTAGAACGTTCAGACCTAGCAGATAGTTTGCTAATACAGCGGCTCCAACTGCGCCCAACATGCCCCCCACTGCCCCTTCCCATGTCTTTGAAGGACTGATTGATGGCGCAAAAGGCGTGCGGCCCACAGATCTCCCTACAAAATAGGCAGCAGTATCGGTGGCGAAGGTTACCATCAGCATGAACAGTACCCACTCCCTACCCTGTTCTAAGGCCCTGAGGAGGGGGAAATGAAGGAGGAAGCCGCCAGCGTAAAGAATTATCGCTAATGCGGTTACCGTTCGTGCAAGAGGAATCTTACGGCCCTTGCTAGCCACAAGCCAGACGAGCAATGCGACGGACATCACCGCGATGGATAGAGTTATTAGCGGTGGGAGCACGATGTTTTTCGACGAGAGGGAGTATGCAACGGCGATCAGCACCACAACAGGTGCGATGATAAGTGGGCCGGGTATACTGTGGCCCCATCGACGAGCTATGGATGTAAGTTCAATGGCGGCTAGGGCTCCTGCAATCGCAACTAACAACGAGAACCATAATGAGCCTATCCAAACCAATGCTAGAAGGATAGGAAGTCCGATTAGGGCGCTCAAAAGGCGAATTAACACGCGATTACCTTAAGCACGTCATTGGCCAGGCCTCGGCTAGAGGACCTTTCCAAATTTGCGTTTGCGTTGCTTGTACGCATCTATGGCGTTGGCTACCTCAACCTCATCAAAGTCCGGCCAGTATACGGGCGTCGAGTAGTACTCTGCGTATGCTGTTTGCCAGATGAGGAAGTTGCTAAGGCGCATTTCGCCAGCGGTCCTGATAATCAGGTCTGGATCAGGGATGCTATCGGTGAGCAAGTAGGTTGAGAAGAGCTCCTCAGTTATGTCTTCAGCTCGTATGCCGTCCCGAACTATAGCTTTTACGGCGTTAGTTATCTCAGCTCTTCCGCCGTAATCGAAGGCCACGTTGAGGGTGAGGCGCGTGTTGCTCCGGGTCATCTCAACGCTATCCCGTATGGCCTGCTGCAGTCCTGGGGAAAGCCTGTCTAGCCGACCCAAGTGTTGAATGCGCACGCCTTCTCTGTGAAGGTCTGCTGACTCTTTGAGAATGACTTCCTGGATGATTGAGATTAGGGTCTGGACCTCTTTTCCAGGTCTGTCCCAATTCTCTGTGGAGAAGGCAAATAGCGTTAGATGTTCGACTCCATGTTGGACGAAAGCCTTGATGATGCTACGAATGTTGTTCGTACCGGCACGATGGCCCTCAGATCTGGTACGGCCCTTGTTGGTGGCCCATCGACCGTTGCCGTCCATGATAATTGCGACGTGCGCAGGAACGTCCGTCTGTTGGGCCCGCGTGGAGGTCTCACGAGAGGTACTCAAGCTACGTTTACCTTTAACCGGTTGTGGCTCAAACCTCCAATACCTCCGCTTCTTTTGAGGCTTTGATTTCGTTCATCTGGCCAGAGAACCTGTCGGTGACTCCCTGTAGCTGCTCCTGGGCCCTGTGGCTATCATCAGAAGATAAGTCCTTGCTCTTTTCCATAGAGCGGAACGATTCCAGACTGTCCCTGCGAATGTTCCTTATGGAAATCAGACCCTCTTCGACCTTCTTGCCAACCATTCGTACAAGCTCTTTGCGGCGCTCCTCGGTTGGTGCTGGCAGGTTGATTCGTATGGCTGTGCCATCGTTGTTTGGCACCAAGCCCATGTCGGATGTGAGTATTCCTTTCTCAACCTCTTTCATTACTTGCTTGTCCCAAGGCTGAATCATCAGGACTCTTGCTTCTGGGACTGAGATGGTGGCAAGCTGATTTAGTGGGGTCGGCACGCCGTAGTAGTCTACATTGATTCCTTCAATCAGAGCTGGTGAGGCTCTGCCTGTCCGCACCGTATTGAGGTCTCTCTGCAAGGCCTCCACAGATTTTTGCATACGGCTGTCAGTATTATCGATTACTTCTTCTACAGTTGCCATGTCACGCTCCTATTCGTTGCGCGTAAGATCAACGAAGCTCAGGACTAGAGGCCACTAATGATCCAATCTTTTCACCCGACACAATCTTCTCAATGCTGCCTTTAGCAAACAGATCAAAAACTATAATTGGCAGTTCATTGTCCATACACAGGGAAAGCGCGGTGGAGTCCATCACCCCTATTTGTTGTTCCAGCGCTTCCATATGGGTCATGAAGTCGATTTTCTTGGCATCAGGGTTTTTGTTGGGGTCCGAGGCATAGACGCCGTCCACATTGTTCTTGGCCATGAGAATGACTTTTGCCTCAATCTCGATGGCTCTTAGTGCGGCTGCGGTATCGGTACTCATGAAGGGGTTACCCGTGCCTGCTGCGAAGATGACGACACGTTTTTTCTCCAGGTGTCTCATGGCCCGCCGTCTGATGTAAGGCTCTGCAATTTGCTGAACGTTGATAGCGCTCTGGGTTCTAACGTCGAGGCCATGCCGACGCTCCAACTCATCCTGGAGAGCTAAAGCGTTGATGATTGTGCCTAACATGCCCGCATAGTCTGCGGTGGCTCTATCCATTCCAGCGGCCTCTGCCTGCCAGCCTCGAATGATGTTGCCGCCGCCGACCACTATAGCAAGCTCGACGCCCATATCCCAAACACTTTTAATCTGTTCGGCCAAGTATCGCACTGAATCCGGATCCGTACCGACGCCTCGGTTGCCTGTGAAGGACTCTCCGCTAACTTTGAGTACGATTCGGGAGTAGATGGATTCGCCGTTGGCGTGTTTTGCCACAGAATCTATTCTCCCAACGAGAACCTGGTGAACCTCCGAATCTTGATGTTTTCACCCAACTTTCCGATCGATTCGGTTACCAGGTCACTAATAGTCTTGGAAGGATCCTTGATAAATGGCTGCTGTAAGAGTAACGCTTCTTGAGCTACCATTTTGCCTTCCGGAACGTTCTCGGAGTCGATGTAGGCTGGATCCATAGCTGCAACCTGCATCGCAACGTCGTGGGCCAATTGTTTGAAATCGTTTGTCCGACCAACGAAGTCTGTTTCGCAATTGATTTCAAGGAGAACTCCAATTCGTCCTCCGCTGTGGATATAAGACTCAATTATGCCTTCGCCGGTTGCCCGGGAGGCCTTCCCTGCAGCTTTGGCCGCACCCTGCCTGGTTAGAATAGCCTCAGCCTTATCAAGGTCACCATCGGCCTCTTCCAGCGCCTTTTTGCAGTCCATCACGCCGGCGCCTGTGCGCTCCCGTAATGCCTTTATGTTATTTAAGCTGGTTACCAATTTTTCTCACCAATTAATTTATCTGCCGTT
>CAJWRP010000225.1 GCA_913046025.1 uncultured Chloroflexota bacterium | reverse complement strand
GTCATATCTGAACCCTTCAATCAGGCTGCCAACGTCCTGACATAGCACGTTGGTCAGCGAGTCCAATGGCCGTAAAGAGGGAAAAAGAGCTATGCCAAGAAGATTTTCCCCTTAAATTAGAGTAGCTTGGACGGTAACACTCTCCACCGTTACAGACCCCAAACAATCGATATAGTAGGGCGATTTATTGGTAGCTTTCCAGAGGTTATCAGCCCCAATCATACCACATGAGAATATACCAACCTGAATTAGCCGTACAAAAAAAGTTTTATTCCAATTTTAGACTACCTGACCCACACAAACCCTGCCCTCGTCACTACGATAATCTAAACACAATGTACATATCATTTCTTTGGGCTCTGCTGCTTAGATGCGGTAATAGTGACTAAAGATTTCCTCGCACCAGAGAATCGTACAGTCCTGACTGAGCTTCCATAGCTTGAAGGTAGACCTTATTTCGAACCTTGTCTGGCCAATACGTGATCGCCTGCGAAGGCTCCACATCGCCTAGCCCCGTCCAAACTCCCAGGGCTTTCAAGGCCATAATAGCGCCTCCTCTAGTGGCAGCCTCAGATACGGTGCTCATAGTAATAGGGTGGCCGAGCACGTCCGTCATAAGTTGCCCCCAATAAGGCGAACTCGAAATGGCGCGTCCATTGGCAACAATCAGGGCATCTTCCGAGGCATGCGCCTTCAAAAGTTCCCAAATCAGGGAAAACCTGTACGCCACTGATTCGAGCCAGGCCTGCACTATTTGAATAGATGTGGTGGCCACGCTTATGCCCTGAATGACGCCGGTCGCATCAGACGCCCAACCAGGACTGCGCTCCCCTGAAAAGAACGGCAGCACATTTAGTCCATGAGCCGCAGGTTCCATCGCCGCCAACCCCTTTTCCAGTTTCCAGTGTTCGGCGGGTAGTTGTAAAGTGCTTCGCAGCCACGCGTAAACACTTCCGGCATCCGTCAGAGCTCCGCCCAGCACAGTTTTGCCAGCCAGGCTATATGCCCACAATCCCGTCGGTATGTTGGCGGGTCGGCTATCCAACACCATTCGCATGGCCCCACTGGTACCTAGAGTCAGCGACACCCTATCATTTCCCACGCATCCGCAGCCAATGTTGGCGGCACCGCCGTCAGGCACTGCAATAAAGAACGGTACGTTCCATAATGCTGGCCACTTTTTAGCATATTCAGCTGACAGTCCCTGGTGCGAAGTGTCGTCCGTGGCCAGTTGAGGCAACTGCTCGGCCGTCAGAGGCAGATGCGACAGCAACTCTTCATCCCACACAGCGTTGTCTACGTCCAACATGCCTGCCCAGGAGGCCGCTGCTCGGCTCATCGGGATATCTTCGCGCGCAAACCAGCGCCGGTGGCAATAGGCGCTAACGTCGACCCACAGCTGGGCCTCCTTCACAAGTTCAGGTTGTTGTTTGGCGAGCCACAGTATCTGCGGCGGCACGTACGACGTATGCTGATGGCAACCGGTACGCTGGTGAACAGAATCTTCGTCTACCAGCTTTCTCATGAGGTCAACTTCCGACCTGGACCGACTGTCCGCATAGGTGAAAAACGGACCGAGCGG
The DNA here is from genome assembly GCA_913046025.1 of uncultured Chloroflexota bacterium. The sequence goes on along the minus strand of CAJWRP010000225.1, from coordinate 3,442 downwards.
TTTGCCATTGCTGTCCAGAGGCAACATCGTCATGGCCATGGAGTCCATTGCAACGGCCGCGATGCCATCAACATTAGTGCCCGCTTTTTCCAATACAGAGTCAATAGTCGACTCTATCGCATCAAGCAGATGGCCAGGCCATTCTACGGCGGCGCCAGACACGTCCGTATGCAGTTCGTGACCAGCCTGAGACAGCGTGCCGTCGACCAAGTTCGCGTCGGCATCGTAGACGGCCGCTTTAACAGATGAGCTACCCACATCTACAGCCAACACAAATGGTGTTTTGTATTTTCTGTTATCACCAGCCATACATTTCCGACTCAACCTAGATTTATGAATGTTCTGGCCCACATCATACCGCTCGCCCGGTCATATCGCATTGCCCACCGTAAATCCCCTGTCGTATAATAGTAAGGATGCATTCTCCTATCCTTGCCCACTCGCAAAACTCATGCCCGTAGACGGCCCCAACCCTGAAGTAAAGCTGCCACATGAGCAGGATAGCGAACCTCAAGTTCCAACCATGGACGCTGTAGCCCGGCTCAAGCCCTGGTCAGCCCTGGCCTATCGCGATTACCGTATGCTGTGGATTTCCGGCGTGGCTCAGATGATAACCATGCAGATGCGCCTCCTGGTCACCGGCGTGTGGCTATACGAAGAGACCGGCTCAGGTGTGCAGTTGGGCCTGCTTGGACTGGTGCAATTGGCCGTCCAGCTACCAGCAGTCCTGTACGGTGGTGCACTGGCTGATCAGATTGATCGCAAAAAGCTAATGTCGTATGCGCAGTCTGTCAGCTTCTTTCTCCTTATCGCCCTGACAGTACTAGTTGCTACAGACCAACTACTTCCCTGGCACATATTCGCCACAACAGCCATTCTTGGCATGGCCAGCACCTTGGGTAACCCGGCAAGGTCGGCCCTGACAGCCAACGTAGTGCCCAGAACTCACTTGATGCACGCCGTGACAACAAACACAGCCACATTCCAGGTAGGTGCTGTCGTCTCGCCGTTGGTGTTCGCTGGCACCATCACGACGCTTGGTTTTCCAGCCACCTTTGCTGTGGCCACACTGTTCTCCATACCCGGTATCATACTTCCGCTGCTGATTAGGGTTCCAGGAGTACCTCGTGGAGTCGTAACTGAGGGATCCATGCTTAGCAGGATGTGGCAGGGCTTTCTGTTCATCAAGTCACACCCAATCTTGCCCGGCCTGTACATCATGGACATAGGCGTAACCATAGTCAGCCACTACAGGCAGATAATGCCTCTGATGGCTGACCGCCTGTTCAAAGCCGGACCCGGCGCTGTGGGCGTGATGACAGCCGCCAATTCAATCGGCGGCATAGCAGGGACCTTTGCAGTTCTCTTCCTAACACGTTTCAGAGCCAAGGGCATGCTTGTAATGTACGCCTCACTTGGCTTCGCGCTGCTGCTCATCGTCCTGGGGTTTACGACCGCTCTCTGGTTAGGAGTTGTAGTACTGATTGGTCTAGGAACCACAGACGCCATAGGCATGGCCACACGCCAAACTACGGTGCAACTAACTACACCGGACAACATGAGAGGAAGGGCCGTCAGCTTCAATAACGTGTCAGCTATGAGCGCCAATAACATCGGGACATTTGAAGTCGGCTTCATGTCCGACCAGATAGGGGCAGGCTACACCATGGTGCTGGCGGGTTTAGTTGGGATTTTGGTCGTGATTGTAGTCTGGCGCTCCATGCGCGCAATCCGAGACTACCGATACCCCTAGCAAGATGAGCGTCACGAACCAGGCGATGTGCTATACTCAGGCCCGATTTCCAGGCAACTTCGAAGCTGCCAACCAACTCTAATTGGACTTACGAGGTAAAAATATGACTAACCAGGGTTACGCCAACCCGGACCTGCTAGTAGAAACCGATTGGCTTGCCGAGAGACTAGATGATCCCAATATTCGAATCGTCGACTGCGACCCGATCGACGTCTACAAGCGAGCCCATATAAAGAATGCTGTTGGCATCCCCGTGCACCACTACATCAAGCAGGTGGAGTACGACTCCGACGTTAGGAAGTACCCGCTGGTCGCTCCACCAGACAGAGTGAAAGAGATCATGGAGTCCATGGGCATCGGCGATGACAAACTTGTCGTTGCCTACGACAGTAATGGCTCGCTATGGTCATCAAGGCTATGGTGGGTATTGAACTACTACGGACATAGCAACGTCAAGGTGCTAAACGGCGGCTGGCGGAAGTGGTTTGACGAAGACAGGCCAGTGTCGGATGCCAGCCCTACAAAGAATTCCGCAATGTTCACCCCCAAGACCAATGACAACCTTATCTGCACTTTGGACTACGGTGTGGCCAATGTAGATAATTCCGACGTTCTGTTTCTGGATGTCCGCGCAGACAGCGAATGGGAAGGTACCAACAACCGTGGCAACAAGCGTGCAGGAAGAGTTCCCAATTCGGTGCACCTCGAGTGGCTGAACTTTGTCACCGAAGACAAGTTAATGACTATCAAGCCTGCTGATGAGCTTCGCGCCATGCTAGAGGCGGCTGGGGTGACGCCTGAAAAAGAGGTCGTCACTTATTGACAGGGCGGCATCCGTGCGGCGCACGGTATGTTCATCCTCAATCTGCTGGGCTACCAGCGGACCAGAAACTACGACGGATCTATGGGTGAGTGGGCGAATCGGGACGACACTCCACTGACCCTTTGAAAAATTACCCAAGTCATCTAAAAGCCCTCGCATTAACCGCGAGGGCTTTTTTCTGTGTGATTTCCCCAGGTAGCAGGATAAGATACCCAATTTATAGGGTCATGAGTTTAAGATACTGCTAGGTGTCACTAAACCGCATATGGGAGTTCTGAAGTGAATTGACTACTTCCACTGCCAAAGTTCCCATGCTGCATTTCCTTCAGCGTCCACATCCCAGTTGTAAACAACAGCAGCTCCATTTAAGCTCACAAGGGAAGGAGCTGACGTTTGGAAATAGACCATCCCTTTGAAACTATTTCCTCCATCTTCTGTAAATGTTCCGATTCCGGTAGCTCTAAAAGTTGCTACTCCGTCTGCAGCCATAACGACACCAGAATTCGGACATTCTGCATAAATTGTCCCGTCCGCTCTCAATTCACCTGCATAGGTAGCCATCATCTGGACATCTACCCCAGCGAGAGTCCCGTTCCCGCTTGGTACAGTCACTTCAAACCTGGGATTAGTGCCGTTGGCTGGTAGTACTTTTGTCGTCGTTACCGCCTTGATGGAACCTAACTTTTCACTTGCCATATCCTGACCTCCTTATACCCATTTCTTATACTTTCATATTCCTTTGACAGTGCACCATTTCAATGCTTCGGCATCTTATCAAACATTCACTTACTACAAAATCCCCCATGGGACTCCTAGGCGTTAGGTTTTATCTGGAAAGCACATGAGCTGTTTGGTGCTAAAAACAT
>CAJWRP010000224.1 GCA_913046025.1 uncultured Chloroflexota bacterium | reverse complement strand
CGCCAACACACTGCACCTGAATCGGAAGGACCACGTGTCCGACATGCAACGCCCCTCCCTGGTAAACAAGTATTTCCAGATTCTTCTACCATTGAAAATTGAAGACACTGTTAACGAATATATATTTTCTTTTAAAGTTAATTCAGTAAATATATCGAAGTGACATAATCATTAATAACTCGCGGTCAAAAACCAATCCTCAAAACCAATTATGAGCTGCCTATCCAGCGCGTCTCATGCTTGGTTCTTCCTGTCCCTCTTGATCTTCCAGTACCAGCGGAGACCCTCACGAGCGGCCAGAAAGATGCTCACAACAATGGCACCGACTACGATGACTTCACGCAACTCCTGCATGTGTCGTCCTCATCCGGGCATTCTTGCTATATTCGGCCCTTTGCATGATCAGCCATTCTCCAAGTAGGGAACCTGCACGGGAGGCAGACTTCATGGCCACTAACAACGCCAGCGCAGTTTGGAACGGTACCCTGAAAGAGGGCAGCGGCACGATGAAGTTGGGCAGCGAGCCCAACGAGTTCCCCTTTACCTTTGCTTCTCGCTTTGAAGACGGCAAGGAGACCAATCCCGAAGAATTGATCGGTGCAGCCCATGCCGGCTGCTTTTCCATGTTCCTGTCCGCCGTACTGAGTGGTGACGACCTTCCGCCGACACGCATCACCACCAGCGCCACGGTTCACCTGGGAGACGGACCCACCATCACCACCATCGAGCTTGAAACCGAGGCCGACGTTCCCAACATCGAGGATGCCAAGTTTCAGGAATACGTTGCCAACGCCAAAGAGAATTGCCCGGTCTCCAAAGCGCTGGCGGCAGTTGCTGAAATCAAGGTCAACGCCAAATTGGTCTGAGAGAGTCATCCTGACGGGTCGATCCCGTCGCGGCCCAGTTCGGCGACACTCGCCGCCTCGGCGACCGTGCCGGGTGGATGCTCGTACCACCCCGGATCGCCGTAGCTGTCGCTTCGGTCGGATGGGACTCCGGCTCGATCTCGTGCAGGTATTGCTCGGTGGTGTGGATATTGGCGTGACCCAGGCGCCGCTGCACGGTTCGCAGATCCGAGACTCTCAGAAGCTCCGTCGCGTACGAATGGCGCAGCGAGTAGAGCGTGATCGCCGGATCCAGCTTCAGCGCCGTGATGAACCACTTGAAAGCCCGGGACAGTGAGCCGGAGGCCAGGGGCTTGTCCGGCCATCGTCCCTTCAGAACAAACTCCCCGTCGTGCCTGACATCATCTATATAGGCCACGAACGCGTCCTTCACGTCCAGCCTGCGCGCCTCGTGGTCCTTCGGGGTCCATGACTGCCCTCGTGCCTGGGCACGCTGTACGGTCAGGATGCGGCCCCTCAGCCAACTCCACTGGGCCCAGCACATCTCCTCGTCCCTGAGCCCGGCGTAGAGCCCGAATCTCACCGCGACTCGCCCTGCTCGCCCTGTGGCCCCATTGGTCCTTCACACGCGCATAGCAGCAATGCCAGAAAACTGTATAACAAAGGCGTCCGCATGTCTCGCTCCCCGCTCTGAAGATGTCGTGGATTCGGTTGTTTCCGTCGAGTGTCGTGAGTGACTACGTCCCACCCATCAGCGCATCTGAGTGTGACCCCAGACGCCCACGATGTGCTCTCAGAGCGACTGATCGACCTCGATGGTTCCAAGGGAATCCACCCTGACAACCTTCAGCAGGGACGTGGTCCACACGGTCAAGAATGAGCCGCCTGCCCTCGGATGCCCTATCGGTGCCATCGACCGGCCCCAGCGCACGGAACTAACGTCCTGCATCCGCACACCGGCAAGATCGGCGATGAGCTGTAATTCTGTCGTGTCCACCTGTGACGCGCTTACGGTGTAAAGCTGGGGTAGGTTCCGCGTCAGCAAGCCGAACACATCCGGCGACAAACGCCCCTCTTGTATCTGCCGTCTGGTGGCCTTGAGTTCCGCTGCACTCATCCTCGGGGGAACAGCCGGAGGAGATTCCAGCTCAGGCTCCATCAGCATGACACGAAGCGTTTCCGTCACCACAGTACTGTGGGTGTCGAACGCCACTGTGCGAATCGTGTCAAAAACGACCGTCCGCAGCGTTTCTTGGTAGACAGTTCGGATGGTGTCCCGTACGAGGGCCCCAGGCGTTGGGGCTACGTTCTGGACGATAGCAGTCTCCCGAGCACGACTACTATCGTCGCCGCACGAAAGTAGGTAGCAGCAGATGCTAAGAGGCAATACAGCACCCAGCAGAAAATTGCTGCCCACAGCTCTTCGGTGGATGCGCGCCATACTACTCTCCTCAGTTGGATGTGATGCCATTGAAGTACCCGGATCTGGGCCCATATCACAACTTCGCGACATTGTCCGGCGGCCTGGAGCCCCTCTTCCGAGGGGAAAATTCGGAGGATTTCGCAGGCGGGGCCGAGGGCCTGCAGATGAGGGCAACCGGCGCATTCAGGCTGTTCCGAAGTGTCATGGGTGATTCAATCGCTGCCTCTCTCGGGAGAAGGGTATACCCCTGAAAGGGGTGGCGCGAACCATCAGAGGCGATTTGGCGCTGCCCAGCTTGCCATAAATCAAGGCCGTCACTTGACCAGGACGTTGGAAGAGCATTGTCTGGCGTCCTTCGAGGAGCCGTGTGGCAGGATCAGATACGGCAGACTGGGTTGCCCCACTGAGGAACTCCGTTCTGCGACAGACGCAGAGAGGCGAGAGCCACATGGACCCTCGCCTCCACTGAGAATCCACCACCATGTATTCAAGGTTGGGGCCCCGGAATCCCGCCGTACAGAAAAGACCCCCACCCCCTCTTGGGGGGCGGACCACCCCTGGGAGCGGGCAGTACCCTCTTTTGATGCCTCATCCGACCCACTCTCCATCCAAATCGTCGCCACCTCCCGCGATATCACCCTCTCTTTTTCGATTGGTCGTAAAGAAACTCGTGTTTTATTAGGTTGCTATCAGAGAAATTCGGTCAATGTTCGTCATGGCATCAAGATCGAATTTTGTAGGGGAAAATTGAAGGCTTTAGCCAACCCAAGCAAGGAGTTATCTCGTGCGCCAGCAAGACATTATTAATGCCCCGCCACCCCTAACAGAAGAAACATTTGCGGAATTGTTCGAGACCTGCAAGCCACGGGCGCATTCCCGTGACAAGCCTGCACGGCAATCCGAGGAACGTTGGACAGAGGTGGATTGGCTTGGAGAACTCTGGGAAGGCCGACAAAAGGCAGCGCGGGAAGGAAAGCCGATTTTCATCTGGGCGATGAACGGACATCCCCTTGGGTGCGTGTGAAACAATGGCGTTGCGGGCCGTGCGCTCGTATTCTCCAATCCTCAGGTCGTTCAGCTTTTGACTGAGAGATTCGTGCCGGTGGCTGTGGACAACACCCGCTTGCAGAACCAGGACGACGAAGAAGGGCAGTTCCTGCGCCTCGTAAGCTGGCAGGGGCGATACCAGTATTCCTTCGCTGACGCCCATGCTCGAAGGGCGGATACAAAGCACAGGAAAAATCATCAAGGATTGTACGTAGCGACGGCAGAGGGCGAACTCCTCGGCAGTCGAGCCACACGCAATCCAGCTCAACTGCTTCAGATGCTTCAGCGGGCACTGGTCCACTGGGAGGAACGTAAAACCCAGCTCGAAGCTTTTGAGATTGGGGAACTGAAACGGCGCGATCCAGAATTTATCTGGACCTATCCGGAAGATGGTCTGGTGCTGCATCTGGGCTGCCAAGACCTGCCTCGGCAGGTGGATTTACGCCCGCCGGACTGGCAACGGGATGCCCACAATCAGGATTATGTGTGGTTCCTTGGGTCTGAGATGCAAGCGATCGTCCCTTCCGATGTTTCTGTCGGCGATGTCTTCTTTATGCCAGAGGCAGTGACTCAGCGGCTTATCCGCTATCATATGCTGGATTGTGTTCGAGGTGAAACACCTTCCTGGCCAGCCAACGCCCTTCAAGACGTAGAGCTGAGATTGAGGGTAACAGATGCCACTGCAAACAGGGTGGAGCTGACGGTTTCTGGGCACGCACTCTTGTACGAGGAGGGAGACTGGTGTGTGCATCCGCCTTCGTCTTCACCATACCAAATCGGGGAGATGTGCTGCCTTATCCGCGAGCGGGGTTTTGATGCTGAGCTGCTCGGATATCTCTGTTTCGATCGCCGGGCGAAAGCGTTCTCGCGGTTTGATCTGGTAGCCGTCGGCACTCGGTGGGGAGGGACGGTCTTTAATGTCCGTCGAGAAGATGTTGCACCAGCACCAATGGGAATTGCAATAACGCTAGCCGGGCGTGAAGCGCGAGACCGCACCGCACCGCATATCAGCCATACACGTAAAAGCTGGCAACGCTATTTTGCGCTGTGAAGGTTCGCGCGGCCAGCCTTGCGATGTGTCCGGCAGAGCCGCAGGCGAAAAGACACCACGTCCTTGGGGTTGAGCCCCTAAAAGGCCTTTTGCAATCTCTGCGTTCCGTCGCCTCCATTGGTGCCGCGGGATGCGCAGTAGCATGGCAAGTCGACACGCATGCGGCCGCGCGTATCGAGGCCGAGGATCGGGCGAGTCTGGAGCGGCTCTGGCGCTATGTGACCGGCCCTCCGCTCGCGGCATGCCGACTGCAGTTTATCGATGTCGACCATCTCACCTTCCGCCTCAAAACCCCCTGGTCGGATGGGACGACCCATCTGCTGTTGTCGCTCTCCCGAGCGGTTGGATAGCACAGAGCTCACTGAAAAAATAGAAGTTTTCTCATGACGTATCGGCTGGTTGTATCCGAAATTAGTTTTGTGGTTTCAAGTCTGAAGTGCACATTTCGTGTATAGGAGAAAAATTACTCATTTAAGCGAAATTAATTTCTCCTATTTTCATAATGCGCTACCACTTTTCTCAGCTACCAGAAAGCCTCGGATCCCGTCATGGACAAGATGCTCGCACCGCACCAGTACCGCCTTTCGTGGGAAGAGGTCTACGCAGACTGGAAATCGGACAAGCACCAGTACCACTGGAAGAAATTCCCGCTCAGACCGGTGCCCAAG
>CAJWRP010000223.1 GCA_913046025.1 uncultured Chloroflexota bacterium | reverse complement strand
GCCTTCGTAGAGGCCCAGGTACGAGCGGGACTTGAAGGCATTGGGTTCACCAGCGACCTGGTTGTGGCCTACGAACCTGTGTGGGCGATTGGTACCGGTCGCGCGGCCACTCCAGAGCTAGCGCAGGAGATGCTTGGCCACATTCGAAGTGTGCTTACGTCGCTGTACGGACAGGAATCTGCCAACGACGTGCCCCTGCTTTACGGAGGCAGCGTCAACGCATCTAACGTGGCTGATTACCTGGCTCAGACCGACCTGAACGGCGCGCTGGTGGGCGGTGCCAGCCTGAGCGCGGAGTCCTTTGTGGACATCGTTCAGCGAGCCGCAGCCACCGTTATCTAATCTCTCATGACTACGAAATTACTAGTAATTGTGGGGCCGACCGCCGTGGGTAAGACGGATATGGCCATTAATTTGGCCAACGCATTGAACGGCGAGATAGTGAATGCCGACAGCAGACAGTTGTACAGAGGCATGGATATCGGCACGGCCAAGCCTACACCGGAACAGCAGGCTGCTGTGCCTCACCACCTGATAGACGTCGTTGATCCAGACGGCAAGTACAGCTTGGCCCACTTCGTCCCTCAGGCCAGTGAAGCCATTCGCAGTATTGCCCAGGACCGGGACCGCCTTCCCATAGTAGTGGGAGGCTCTGGGCAATACATATGGGCCTTGCTTGAAGGTTGGCAAGTCCCTGAAATAGAGCCGAACCTGGAAATCCGCAAGAAGTATGAGCTGCAGGCCGAGAGCGAGGGCAACGGCAGTGTCTTCCGCGAACTGGAGAGGCTTGATCCCGCCGCCGCACGTAGCGTCGACTCCCAGAATGTCCGGCGCGTAATTCGTGCGCTCGAAGTCTTTCACACCACCGGCGGCAGCCAAGGCAGGGCTAAATCAACAGGGGGACCGCGCAAGATCCCACCAGACTTTGACGTAAAGATCATTGGGCTGACCATGATAAGAGCCGCACTGTACCAGCGCATAGACGATCGAATCGACATTATGATGGAGGCTGGCTGGCTGGATGAGGTCAAATCGCTGGCGGCGCAGGGCTATGGCCGTGACCTTCCTGCGATGTCCGGCCTGGGTTACGGAGAGCTGCTCGAACATCTTGATAGCAAGTTATCCTTGGATGAAGCTGTTTTGAGCACCAGGTCTCGAACTCACAGGTTCGCTCGTAGGCAGTACACCTGGTTCAAGCCTGGCGACAACCGCATCAAGTGGTTCGACGTCTCGTCAGAATCGGTGGCCGAAGATGTGCTCGCCGAAGTTCGCCGCTGGCTGTCTAACTAGCAGGCGGCTGCGGTTTTTCGGCCTATGGGGTAGGGCAATAAAAATGCTAAAATTGGCTAACGCCCCATGAGCGGTTGTGTATAAATCGGAGGAACAGTTTGAATTTTACAAAGTTGCATGGCGCTGGGAACGACTATCTATACGTCGATGCTAGAAATCAGGAGCGCGACTGGCCAGCCCTCTCTGTTGCCATGAGCGATCGGCATACAGGCGCTGGTTCAGACGGCATCATCCTGGTCTTGCCATCCGAAAAGGCCGACCTACGTATGCGAATGTTCAACGCCGACGGCTCGGAATCGGAGATGTGCGGCAACGGCATTCGCTGCTTCGTGAGGTTCGCTCTGGATGAGCAGATCATCCCTTATGGTGATTCGGTCGTGTCTGTCGAAACAGGGGCGGGCATTCTGAATGTGAACCCTATTCTGAAGAACGGCGAGATGATTCGCGCTCGTGTGAGCATGGGTGAGCCTGTCCTGATTCCCTCCGACGTACCTGTGGATTTGCCGGGGCAAGACGTCATAATGGACCATCCCATTAGCGTGGAGGGCGGCGACTTCAAGCTGACCTTCGTATCTATGGGCAATCCTCACGCCATCGCATTCATTGAGAAGCCGGTCGACGATGTGCGTCTCACCGAGGTGGGGCCGCTGGTGGAGCATCATCAGATTTTCCCCAACAGGGTCAACTTCGAGATAGCCAACGTGTTGGACAGAGAACGCATCAAGCTGCGGGTCTGGGAACGAGGTTCGGGCATAACCCTGGCCTGTGGGACCGGAGCATGCGCTACGGCAGTCGCTGCAAAGTTGCACGGCTACATAGACGATAAGGTTGTGATTGAGCTCCCTGGCGGCGAGCTAACGGTGGAGTGGCCGGGACACGGACCTGTCATTTTGGAAGGGCCTGTGGCTAAGGTCTTCGAAGGCGAGTGGCCAGAGTAGCCACCCGCCAAATCCTCTTGATGATCTACTTCGCTTCCACCAGCGACAGCGCAAGAACCTGATACCCGTCAGCATTGGGATGAATGTCACCCTGCAGCATGTTGGTCCACGCGTTGGCATTTCCTGCCATGCCGCTAGACGGATCGGCGATCTTTGCTCCCGCCTGAGAAGCACTGCTGGTAATTATCTCATTTAGCTGGGCTATTATTTCGTTAGAAAAGTCTTCGAAGGGAATTCCCAAGCCGAAGTCAAAGGGGTTGTACATGGTCATGATATGGTGACAAGACCAGGCTGCAGATCAAATCGCTGAATCTGCACCCCGCCGGTATCACTCAGCACCTCATTAATGTCCAAACCCTGATCGATAAGAGGCTGGAGTTCATCTTTGACCACGCCCGGTACTGGCAGAAATGAGACCGACATATTGCGGGCCTCCAGCTCCACACGACCGTCTACAAATTCGACGAACACCTCACCAGAGAAAGGCACCGAAGGGGCGCTGCCCAGGCCTCCGCTGATTTTCAGCAGACCAGGGTTGATCTCCACCGATATGTCCCTTATAGGCGAAACGGAACCTGCTCGGCAGAGGAGAAGCGCAGACAGTTCGTCGTTGGTGATTTCCAAATAGAACGCGGAGGTTTCGGTAAGAGCAGACGCGATCTTCTCCTCGACGGGTAGGCCTTCCGAGACGACCGCCGCCGTTAGTGGCTCTGCCTCGCCGGTTACGCCATTGAAGACGCTGAAGGCGGCAACAGCGGCAAGGACAACTACCAGAACGACTACTCCGACCACAGCCAGAATAATGATCTTTGCAATACTCATCGACTCTCACCTTTGGGGGCGAATGACATGAGTTGGTTAGAGTTAATTGTCCTAGAGAATCTATTCGAAAGCAAATGTGAGTAGAGCCGCCGCTCTTTACCTATCGCCCGCCTTCCCGTAGAATTACTGCACTTTCGCTGGTGCGTAATTTCCGTTGTGGATAGCCTGCGAATACTAGCGAATCGATACGTTTATTTTGGAGAAGTTATGAAATTTGCCAGCCGTATAGACAGGGTGCCGCCGTACCTTTTTGTAGAGATCAGTCGCAAGATTGCGGCGAAGAGGGCCCAGGGCATCGAGGTCATCAGCTTTGGCATTGGCGACCCGGATATTCCAACACCCGACAACATTGTGGAGAAGCTTCGGGAAACGGCCCTGGATGCACCTAACCACCGTTACCCTGAGACCGATGGCCTTCCCGAATTCAGGCAGGAAGTCGCGGACTGGTATCAGCGCAGATTCGGCCTGTCCATCCATCCTGACAAAGAGACCCTGCCTCTGATCGGCGCAAAAGAGGGAATAGGCCACGCAGCCCTGTGCTTCATTGAGCCTGGTGATATCGCCTTGGTGCCTGACCCCGGGTACCCCGTCTACTCTGTGGGCACCTGGTTCGCCGGTGGAGAGTGCCACTGGATGCCTCTGCTCGAAGAGAACGGCTGGTTGCCCGACCTGGACGCTATTCCTGAAGAGGTCGCGCAGAAGGCCACGGTCATGTGGCTCAACTACCCGAACAATCCCACAGGCGCTATAGCTGACCTGGAATTCTTCAAGAAGGCTGTAGATTTCGGCCGAAAGTATGACGTTGCCATATTGCACGACGCATCCTATTCAGAGGTTGCATACGATGGCTACAGGCCCATTAGTTTCCTTCAAACGCCTGGTGCTATGGAGGTAGGGGCAGAGTTTCATTCGCTGTCCAAGAGCTACAACATGACCGGTTGGCGACTGGGTATGCTTGTGGGCAACGAAGAGATCATCAAGGCAATGATGGTGGTGAAGTCGAACATAGACTCCGGCGTTCCAAACGCTATTCAGTACATGGGCATTGAGGCGATGCGAATGTCGCAGGATGCAATAGATGACAGGAACGCTATTTATCAGCACAGGCGAGACCGTGTGGTGTCGGTGTTGCAAGAAATAGGTCTGGAGGCGATCCCGCCCAAGGCTAGCCTTTATGTGTGGACGCGAACGCCAGCTGGTTACTCATCTTCGGAGTTCACAGAGCTGCTCCTGGAGGAGTGCGACATAGTGGTAACTCCTGGCAACGGCTACGGCAAATACGGTGAGGGTTACATCAGGCTTTCGCTGACCATTAACAATGAGGACATGGAAAAGGGCCTGGCCAGACTAGAAAGTTGGAAGGTTCCTGCGCCTCGCTAAATTTTTGTATATATTGGCATCACCTAACAAATCGGACGTTTCCAGTACGCGCCAGAGGAGATAAATATTCCGAGAAAATTGATCTCAACACGCCCCCGAGCTGAACGAGCTTTTCTAGTAGGCGTCCAGTTAAAGGCGCGCCGTGGTATGTGGGCTGTCGAAGACTCCGTGCAGGAGTTGGCAGAGCTAGCCCGTAGCGCCAAGGCGTTCGTCGTTGGCACTATGATTCAGCGACTGGAGCGCCCAACCTCTGTGTACCTTGGCAAGGGCAAAATCGATGAGCTCCATGATCTGGTGAAGGAGAAGCGCGTCAACACCGTGATATTTGACGATGAGCTTACTCCGACTCAGCAGCGCAACGTTGAGAACGTGTTGGGCGGCGTGAAGGTGATTGATAGGTCGGCTCTCATTCTGGACGTGTTTGCCCAGAGGGCCCGCACCAAAGAAGGGCGGCTGCAGGTGGAACTGGCGCAGCATCAGTACCTTTTGCCCAGGCTGGCCGGCCAATGGACACATCTGGAACGCCTAGGCGGCGGAATCGGCACCAGGGGCCCTGGCGAGACCCAGATTGAGACGGACCGCCGGCTGGTGCGCCGACGTATTCTAAAGCT
>CAJWRP010000222.1 GCA_913046025.1 uncultured Chloroflexota bacterium | reverse complement strand
GCCGTCGTCCTGGACCAGGACCCCGGCGACATCACAACAATCGAAGATGAGGGCTCGGTGGAAGAGGCCCGTCACGCGTGGCAGGCCATGAAGGCAAGCCTGGGCGGTAGCTAGTCTAGTTCGATTAAGCCTGTCAAAACATCTGACAATGAAGCCCGTGAACTACAAAGTTCGCCTTTGTTCCGTTAGAAATACGAGCTATGTCAAAACGTTGGCCTGATATCAAATAGTGAGATGCTGATTTATTGAGAAATTTTGAGTTTGCCAACGAAGCTGCAAAGCCTCGCCTCGGCGTTCTAATTTTCTCGTTGAAATATGCGGAGCAATACAAAATAATTGAAAATTTTTGAGTTTGGGTTGGTGTTGAGGGGGCAGTACCCGATAGGCGACGACATTGGCGCGCGGTTCGAGGAGGTCATGGAGCAGGCCCGGACCGCCGACGCGCTGGGCTTCGACTCCATCACGGCGACGTCGCACTTCAGCACTCCACCATTTCAGTCCTTTCAGCAGATACCTATGTTAGCTAGGCTCAGTGCGGAGGCGCCCAACGTTCGCCTGAATGCCGGCATTGTGCTTCTCTCCCTCTACACGCCATTAGAGATCGCTGAGCAGTTCGCCACCTTGGACATTATGACCGGCGGTCGGATCATCTTTGGTGCTGCGCTGGGATATCGCGACGTGGAGTTCAAAGCCTTCGGTGCGCCAATCAACCGGCGGGGCCAACGCTTTGAGGAGAATCTGATCGCCATCAAGCGGCTATGGACCGAAGACTCGGTGAACATGAAGGCAGAGCATTTCGAGCTATTGGGTGCCTCATGTTTGCCAAAGCCTTTGCAGTACCCTCATCCACCCATCTGGATTGGTGCAAACGCGGACGTCGCAATAGAACGTACTGCGCGGCTTGGCGACTGCTGGTATATCAACCCGCACAATCGAATCGGGACCATACAGCGGCAAATGGAGATATATCGACAGGCTCTAGACAAGGCCGGCAAACCCTTCCCAGACGAGCTGCCCATGCGACGCGAGTTATTCGTGGCTCGTACTCGGGAGGAAGCCCTTCGCATTTGCGGCCCATACATAGAGAAGAAGTACTCGGCTTACCACAGTTGGGGGCAGGACCGACAGATGCCGGAGGGCGACAATGACCTGGGCGGAGGTTTCGAAGATCTCTTAGGAGACCGCTTTCTGATTGGTTCTCCGGACGAGGTTGCGGAGCAGATTCTCGGGCTGCAAGAGAGTATAGGCATCAATCATCTGATCGTGAGCATAGAGTGGGGCGGCATGCCTCATGGCCTGATACTGGAGACTCTGCACCTAATTGCCGAAGAGGTAATGCCTAAAGTCCGGAAATCCCTGAAGGCATCTTAAAGAAAATTAGAGTCGCCCGAACGAGAACTCGAGCGACCCCCAATCGAAATTCTATAGAATTCTATCTATTGGCTTGTTCACCCAAGTGCTCATCTCATGAGGCATTGTCACCAGGTCTGCCTTGGTAACGTAGCTTGAGTTAAGCTGGTCTATGGAGGTAACGCCCATCAGTGCCATGGCGACGATCATCTCCTCTTCAAGGATTTCCAGCACACGGACCAGCCCGTCTGCGCCAGCTGCGCCCAGTCCCCAGCACTGGAGTTTGCCGATTGCCACGGCCTTCACTCCCATTGCCACGGCCTTGACCACATCGCCTCCCCGTTGAATGCCGCCGTCCAGCACGATGTCCGCTCGCCCGTCGACCGCATCAACGATCTCCGGTAACATGTCCATAGAGCCTTCGCCGTGGTCCAGTTGTCGGCCACCGTGGTTGGACACCCAGATGACGTCCACGCCATGCTCGACCGCGATCTTGGCATCCTCGGCGGTGGCGATGCCCTTGAGCATATATGGCAGGCCCGAGTGCGCTTTGTACTTGTCGATGGAATCCCAGGTGACAGATGCTGACCAGTACGGGTCGACGGCCCACGGCCCTGTCCGCGTGGGCGGATTCCAGCGGCCACGAAGTGGCCTCTCTCTGCGGCTGTAGTGGGCAGTATCCACTGTGGTGCAAAGGCCCACATAACCGGCGGCTTTTGCACGGTCAATCATGTCTTTGGTCCACTCCCAGTCTCCTCTAATGTAAAGCTGGTAGACCTTGGGATTGTCGGCGGACTCTGCGATGGCTTCCAGACCAGGCTCCGTGACGGAACTAACTACGTGCATTGTACCGAACTCAGCGCAAGCCTTGCTGGTGGCGGCTCCACCTTCTGGCGTGAAGACCTGCAGCGAACCTACCGGCGCAGGCATGACGGGAATTCGTAGGTTGTGGCCCAGAAAAGTTGTTGAGGTATCTACACTGGATACGTCATTCAGCACTCGTGGGCGAAACGCAACTTTGTCGAAAGCCAGTCGGTTGCGCCGCATGGTCGTTTCCGACTCTGAGGCCCCTGAAAGATAGTCCCATGCGCTCTGGGGAAGCCTCTTTCGGGCGGCCTGAATGACCTCTTCATTCGTAACGTAATCTAAATTCACTGTTTCCTCCTTAGCAGTTCAGGCAAGGTTAAACTCCGTGCTTGTTTTTTTGTTACAGGTCTATTTCAGTCTTCTATATTTGGTGCCTCGTTCAGTAGTAGCAAGAGTTTTCGGGACTCATATTAATAGAAAACATGTCCACCCTCATTGAACTCGGCCAGCACAGTGTGTGGTAACTGCCGAACTGGGCGTCGATCTTTAAAAGCAGCTTGAATGTAACGTGTTTACCCATTAATAGCAACGTTGGCGTTGAGACTGATCATTGCGCCAACCAACCGACTAGGCCGCCGAAGGGTGGCGAAGCTCGATGGGACAACAAACTGGCGACTTCAGCCAGAGTTGATAATGTTTCAGTCACCGCTCGCCCCCTCCCAAAGTCCACCTGAAATTAACCTCACAGCGACCTTACGGCCCTCGGGACATTCAGCCCCGCAAGCGATGCTTTATTTCAAAGACTTTCTCTAACCATGCGAAAGCACATTGGGACGTCGATGATGTATATGAAGTGTTTGGGCTATCACATGCCTTTAACAGGTCAAACGAAATTGAATTCTTTTGAATGTGTCTTAGCGCAATAGAAGTTCGGCCCCTGACCTGCTTACCCAAGCTCACCCAAGGAAATACAGTGGATCGCACTAATGTGGTCTCTGGAGCTGTCTCTTGGCATCATGACGTCAAAGAGTAATGTCTTTCATTTCGGTGTGGTGATCTCTAATTGGCTTTATTACTTTGAACGGTGGATGGCATATGGGATCCTGGCAATTATTATGCCGACTCTATGTTTGCTTGGCTGTACCACCTGGAGAGCTGTTAGTGCGCACGCAGCTAATTAGCCGCTGAACCTGGACCTAAAAGCATTTGGATGATCAAACTCGGGGGGTTAGCGCATGATGCAGTCGGCGATAACCAGGGGGCTCTGGCTCAGCTTAGAGCTAACGATATCTGTATTGATTCTTTCTATGGTTTTCGGTCTTTTAGGCATGGTGGGTCTGGCACTAATAATGGTTTTTTTGCGCTCTTTAGCAACCTATTAGAGAAGATCTCAATATGGCCTTTCACCTGTCGGTGACCAGGTAGTTCTTGGTCAGAGCAGTCCTGTTGCCTTATGGCTGTTGAACGCGTGTCGTCATAGTCTTCTCTGCTTTGTTTACCAAACTCCTCTTGTGTACCCTCAAAAGACATTCGCTACTGTTTCTGCCGAAGCCACGCCCTAAATCTGCATGATCAATGGCAGACTTGGCCCTTCCGAATTTGTTAGCATGCCTGTGTGAACTGCTTTAATTTTGCCCACAAACCGGACGGCCGCCGTCCATGACGCTTCTACCTCTACATACGCCTCCATTGGAGGACGTTTGGGTCTCCATTGACCTGGAGACGACGGGCCTTAATTCCGACACCGAAGTCATAATCGAGATCGGTGCCGTCAAGTTTCATGGAGACACGGTACTGGACACCTTTCAGACCTTCGTCAATCCAGGACGCAAGCTGTCGCCCTTCATAAAGAGATTTACCAGCATAACCCAGGAGCAGGTGGACGAAGCCCCGATCTTCGAACTGATCATAGGCAGGCTGGCAGCCTTCCTGGGCAATGCGCCGCTCATTGGGCACAACGTTGCGTTCGACGTGGGCTTCCTTGCGAAGGCTGGACTCAGGCTGAACAACCCTCGCTGCGATACCTGGGACATGGTGTACGTTCTTCATCCTGACATGCCTGAGTATTCGCTGTCCCGACTGACTACTCGTATGGGCTTGTCTCACGACCGACCTCATAGGGCCATAGATGACGCGATAGCTACCAAGGACGTGTTTCTCGAACTGCTCAAGGACGCCATGAAGCTCGACCCCAATTCTGTGGCCGAGATGCAGCGTTTGGCCGACAAGTCTTCCTGGGTAATGGGATACCTCTTGAAAGGCCTTGAGGCTCACGCCGCCCAAGAATCGCAGCCCAAGTTAAGTATGCCTGGGCTCGTGATTCCTCCCACAGGCGGCGCAGGCATTAGCGGCTTGGATACGAGCAGCCTGGACAAGAGGCTGCAGCGAGAGCGTTCGTTGCGTCCTGCTTCTGAAATGACTCCGGTTGATGCAGAGCAGGTTGCCAACCTCTTTAGTGAGGGCAGCCCGTTAGCCGATTCGCTGCCTGGATTCGATCACAGGCCTGAGCAGGCTGAGATGGCCCAGGCGGTCACTAAGGCGATCAATGAGAGTCAGCGGCTGATAGTGGAAGCGGGCACGGGTGTCGGCAAGTCGCTGGCATACCTGCTACCGGCGGCAATGTACGCCTTGGCCAACAACAAGCGGGTAGTTGTATCCACCAACACCATCGCCCTTCAAGAGCAGCTTGTGGGTAAGGACGTGCCGATTCTCGTGAAGGCCTTGTCTGCCGTAGAAGGGCTCAACGCGGAAGAGTTGAAGTTCACGCAGCTCAAGGGCAGGGCTAACTACCTATGCTTGCGCCGCTGGAACCATATGCGGTCCAGCGAGAGCATGAACGAGGACGAAGCCCGCATGCTGGCCAAGATTATGGTCTGGCTGCAAACCACAGA
>CAJWRP010000221.1 GCA_913046025.1 uncultured Chloroflexota bacterium | reverse complement strand
CGCCACCCTTTCAAGGTGGAGATCATGGGATCGAAGCCCATCCGGGGTACCAGAATTTAGGCAGGAAAAAGACCCTTGGTTGATTCCAGGGGTCTTTTCTTTTGCCGGTTTGCTAACGGTTTGCTAACCAACTAGTTCTGGAGTCACCTTAGCAGAAGTAGATTTGGCCTGTTCCATCGCCGTATCGAACTGTACGGCGGCTGCTTCCTGAACGCCTGGAAGGCAATGGGAATACAAATCCAGCGTGATCGTGACACTAGCATGCCCAAGGCGTTCTGCAACTGTCTTAGGATTTACGCCCTGCTCTAGGTACAGAGAGGCCATTGTGTGCCTCAAGTCGTGCAACCTGACACCGTCCAGCCCTATCCGCCTCGTCAACCTCCGAAATGCCAAGGTCAGGGTTGATGGGTCCCTTGGAGAGCCGTCAGGGTGGCTAAATACTAGGTCATCCTCTGCCAGTTGTCTCCCTAGCAGTGTAGCGTCCGCTTCCTGCTTCTCTCTGTGCTCCCGCAAAACAAGGCACGAGGCAGGTGACAAAGCAATTGTCCGTCGCCCGCTGGCGGTCTTCGGCTCTTGGACGATGAATTCCCCGGTATTAAGCCTCTGAACGGATTGCACGACTCTGAGACTCGCCAGGATCAAATCCACGTCTTTCCATCTGAGCCCTAGCAATTCCGACCGACGAAGCCCAGTCCAGGTCAGGGTGTGAAAGATAGAATGCCATGCAGTATCTTCACAAGCCTCTAGCATCCGGTGAACTTCAGGTCCGGTCAGTGCTCGCATTTCTTTGCGGCTGACCTTAGGCGGCTTCACAGCTTCAGCTACATTCCGAGTAAGCGTTCGCCAAATGACACCCTGACTCAGAGCCGATCGAAGTAGGTTGTGATGTTTGATCAATGTCCCAGGGGAAAGCGTTTTACTCTTCTCCCGATAGTATTTGTGGATATGCTCTTCTCGGAGCTCCGACACCGGGATATGACCGAGTCCATCAATCAGATGTTTACCCCGTTGCTGGTACGCTTCAAGTGTTGTGGCGCGTATCTGGGTGCTGATGTAGTCGTCCAAGTACCTTTGGAGGAATGAACCAAACGTCTCTTTCGTCGGTTTGATGAACCCGCCGGTATCCATCTGATTCAGCAACTCTGCCAGCCTGGTCTCGGCTTGTTTCTTGGTGCCTCGGACCGTCACCCATTGCTGCTTTCTCTTGCCGGTAGCAGGATCACGCCCCAAGTTTAAGATGATTGTCCATGAGCCCTTGCTTCGTGTTTTTATGTGCCCTCGCATGTTACCTCCAAACCATCTTTGTAGATGCCGGTTACTAGGGTTTCACCTCAGTCTGGCTGGCCTCTCTGTGAACCCTCATCCTCAAACGAGAGGAACAAGGGCTTACCGTGCCACTGGAATAAAACGGAATGGGACAATACACCTGATTGGCGCGAGTTGCCGGGAACACGCTACCGCACTCGGGGCAATTCTTAATAATAGAACTTCCCCCAAGATTCAACACGTGCCACCAAATCACCTCGATCAGTGATGTGAACGAAAGCATCGATCCTAATTTCTTCGAGTCAAAATCAACCCGTGAATCAATGTGGATGCCAGAAATGTTTCGCATGACCATTCGCTCTGCGATACTCAGCAAGACGTTGGTTGTACCAGCCAGAGTCATTGGCGGATCTTTGACGTAATCCCATTCAAGTAGCCGCTCTCTGGCGGCAAATACGAACGGGTTCGGTATATACGCCTCTGGAGCTAACGAGTCCAAAAATGATCCCTCTCGGGCAAGACCTAAAGCTTTGGCCGCTCCCCATACCGATACTGCATGGGAAATAAGCCAATTAATCGGGTCTCGCGTCGGTCGAAACAAACCATAATCTTCCGACTCAGGCTCCGCAGTTTCATCTTGTAGCTCCGAGTAGCCTAGTCCACCCCACCGTCTCGCAAACGAAAGAATCGCCGATTCTATTTCAGACCCGGCGGATTTATCCCTTAGCCTTTGGAAATCCTGAAGTAACTCTGGACGGGACGCGGGAAAATAAATACTCTGCACCTCCCCTCTTCCAATCAGAACTCCATCTTCGATCGAGTAATGCTCCCTGACTTCCCAACTGCCCTGCAGAGCAAGAGGCTGGGAGGGAGGGGCCTCTTGTTCCGTTTCCTTGTGATCGAGTAGAGCATTCCATCTGCGGAACTCATCAATCAGGAGATTATCCTGCGGACCACTTTCATTCAAAACAGGACTCCAAGTTACTGAATAAATGGCTTGAACCAGTTACAGCATTCTGGTAGAGTCGATAATATTACTGGTTAATCGTATTTAACCTATCACATGATAGAACAAACCACAATCCACCAAGGAGTACCAAAATGAACGAACCAAGCACGGAAGTGCTGGTCTACACGGTCCCGCAGGTAGCCAAGATGCTTGGCATCAACCGAAATCTGGGGTACGAGCTAGCGAGGCAAGGGCAGATCCCTACCATCAAACTGGGCCGGCGGCTGCTCTGTCCTAAAGCAGCCGTGGACCGTTGGTTGGGTGAGGCTGGGCAGGGTCTGAAAAATGGACAGGATTAGCCAGTTAATCGAAGCCCTGAAGTGCGGGCAGAGCGGTTGCGATTGCCTAAGGGCGAAGCCAGGAAAAGGCCACGTGCACTGCCCAGCTCATGCTGACGAAGGTCCGAGTCTTTCCGTTAGCGAGAAGGAAGGCAAGATTCTAGTGCACTGCTTCGCGACTTGCTCCCAGGACTCCGTTATCACCGCCTTAAAGGAAGAGGGTTTGTGGCTGAAGCCCGCTCAGACTTCCACCAAGAAATCTACCGACAGACTGACACGTTACCAAGTGCGGGACTTAGACGGTGACCTGATTGCCGTCCATGTTAGAAAGGACGGTCCGAAAGGCAAAAAGATGTGGTGGGAACAGCCCGACGGCACCAAGGAGTTAAACGGAATGCCAGTGTCAGAGCTACCGCTCTTTGGCTCAGAAGACCTGGCAGCACTACCCGATGGGACTCAAATAGTCGTAACCGAGGGTGAGCCTGCTAGAGATGCTCTACGGGTCATAGGGATTGCAGCTGTGGGGACAGTCACTGGATCTGGAGGAACGCCAGGCAATGATGCCCTGAGGCCGTTAGTGCGTTTGAAGCCAGTATTGTGGGCAGACAACGACGAACCAGGCCATCCGCACATGAACCGAATAGCAGCCCGGCTATCGGCCCTTGGATGTTCAAGCGTAGCCATCGTGGATTGGCCCGAAGCACCATTTAAAGGAGACGCTGCACAAGCCTTAAAGCTTGGCGTAGACATCAATCAACTAATCACAACTGCCCGACGCTGGAAACCCGGCAACATCGACCTAGCCGCCCTTCTTTGTAACATCGCTACATTCTTGCGCCGCTACGTTGTCTTAACAGAACACCAGCAACGCGCTCTCACCCTTTGGATCGCCCACACCTATGCCATCGACGCAGCGGACTGCACCCCGTACATCATTCTCCGATCGGCGGAGAAACGCAGTGGAAAGACACTCCTTCTGGAAGTCCTGTCATTGCTGGTCCCAAGAGCATGGCTCACTGGCCGAGTTACCCCCGCCGTCTTAGTGCGCAAGATCTCCGGAATTAACCCAACGTTATTACTCGATGAAACGGACGCCACATTCAACGGCAACAAAGAATTCAGCGAAACCCTTAGAGGCGTTCTCAACTCCGGCTACCGGCGAGGGGGAGTGTATTCAATCTGTGTCCCTGAAAAAGGTGAGTGGATCTACAAAGACTTTCTGGTGTTTGGACCGAAGGCATTAGCGGGCATTGGAAATCTACCTGACACCGTTCAAGACAGGGGAATCCCCATAGAGATGCGCCGCAAGCTGAAGACTGAAGAGACGGAGAAATTCAGGCGTAGGAAGGTCGTGCAGGACGCGACCACTCTTGCCGAGGCACTAGCTACCTGGGCGGATGAAGCGGTCCCTATCCTGGAGGTTACGGAACCGGGCATACCCGAAAAGCTAAACGATCGGGCAGCCGATGTTTGGGAGCCACTCTTGGCCATTGCGGATATGGCCGGAGGAGAGTGGCCTACGTGGGCGAGGCAATCAGCAATAGCATTGTCAGGCGGTTCTGGCCAAGAAGACGAAAGTTTGGGAGTCACGCTACTTAAAGACATCCAAACAGTATTCAAAGACAAAAAGGTAGATCGACTGTTCAGCGCTGACCTGGCAACAGAGTTGGGGAAGATCGAGGAATCTCCTTGGGGTGACTTGCGCGGTAAGCCACTGAACACCACCGGACTTGCAAAGAGGCTGAAACCATTCGAAATCAAGCCAAGACAGATCAGAGTAGCAGCAAGTACATCCAAAGGTTACAAAAAGGAAGACTTCCTCGATGCATGGAAACGCTATATACCCTTGGTAGGGGAAACAGGGGAAACACCGAAACATTCCGGCCCTGTTGAGCCTAGCGATGCCTCTGAAGATGTTTCCCATCGTGATGATTCTGGCGAAACAGATTCTCTAGAGGAAACATCAAACCGTGCCTATGTTTCGGATGTTTCCCCTGTTTCGGTTCCTGGGGGTATAGGGGCACAAGGCGAGGACGATGCGGAGGAATTCTAATGACCGCCGTTGAGATTCTGGGCCGACTGAACGACCTCGGGGTATCCGTTCGTGTTAATGGAAATAAGGTCCGGGTTGCTCCGGTGAGCGCCGTGCCAGGGGAATTATTGGCCGAAGCCAAGGCACACAAGCAAGAGTTGATCGAGGAGCTGACTGTGACGTACGGCGACGGACAGTCGCCACCGCTTGACCGACCGCCTGCCACGGAACAGGAACTCCGTCGGCTGATGGACTACATAACAGACTCAGATACATTCGATGCCTGGTTGGACTGGGCGATGAACTATACCGATCCGGCTGAGACGCCACGGTGGAACCCGTGACGATAGTTTTGGGACGTGTTTCCCGGGGTGGGGATGATGAAAGTAACGGGGCGGCCCGCTAGCATACCGCAATGGGCTTTTGGGGAGGTCTTCCGGTTGCGGGATCTTGGCTACGGGTGCCGGC
>CAJWRP010000220.1 GCA_913046025.1 uncultured Chloroflexota bacterium | reverse complement strand
GATTCGAGGCCGACGACGTTCTTGGGACGCTGGCCAAGCAAGCCGAAGAGAACGAGATCGAGACGCTGATTCTGACAGGCGACACTGACATACTTCAGCTGGTATCTCCTTGGGTTCGCGTTCTGTTATCGGCCAGCGTAAATAACACCAACGTCTACGACGAGACCGCGGTCAAGGAGCGCTACGAGGGCCTGGGGCCGGACTTCGTTGCCGAGATCAAAGCCTTGCAAGGCGACAAGTCCGACAACATACCGGGCGTGCCCAAGGTAGGGGCAAAGAGCGCCATACGCCTTCTCACGGCTTACGACAACCTGGAAGGCATCTACGAGCACATCGACGAGGTCACACCTCCCAGCGTGCAGAAGTCGCTTCGGGAGAACCGAGACCTGGCGTTCCAGTGCCTCATGCTGACGACAATTCGCCGGGATGTACCGGTCACGCTGGACCTGGAGGCCTGCAAGTTCGGTCAGTTCGATCGCGCTGAAGTTGTGGACCTCATGCGGGAGTTAGAGTTCTTCAGCATGGTGAACCGCATTCCTTCTAACGGTAATAGCGATAACGGTGAGCAACTGGAGCTCATGGCTATGGCCGAAGACGAGCGCTTGCCTACCGACTATACGCTGGTGGATACGGAGGCCGTTCTGGACGAGATGATAGCCAACCTCTCAGCTTCTGACATATTCGCCTTTGATACGGAGACGACTTCGCTAAATGCCATGCAGGCGGATCTTGTTGGCCTATCCTTCTCCAACGAGGACGGCAAGGGCTGGTACGTGCCGGTGGGCCACGAAGAGGGCACTCAGCTTCCCATGCAGCATGTCCTGGACAAGCTAAAGCCAATGATGGAAAGCCACGAGATTGCCAAAGCCGCCCATAACGCCAACTACGACCTGATGGTTCTGGAAAATTACGACATCAAGGTGCAGAACGTTACCTTCGATACGATGCTGGCAGCCCACGTTAGCGGCCGTAAAGCGATCGGCCTCAAGGCCCTGACGCTGCAGTGTTTGCAAGAAGAAATGACGGAGATAAAAGAGCTTCTGGGTAGCGGCCGCAAGCAGATAACCATGGACAAGGTCGAGGTAAAAAAGGCCGCAGATTACGCCACCGCGGACGCCGACATGACCCATAGGCTTATCTCGTTATTTGAGAAGGAGCTTGCCGAGAAGGACGTTCGCAGGCTCTTCGATACTGTAGAGATGCCACTGGTTCCCGTGCTGGTGGACATGCAGCGCACGGGTGTTGCCATCAATTCAGATATGTTGACCGAAATGTCAGATGAGCTTGGCGCTCAACTCGGAGAAATACAACACGACATGTACCAGACGGTGGGACACGAGTTCAACATCAACTCGTCGCAGCAGCTTGGCGACGTGCTTTTTAACGAGTTACGCTTGCCACCCACAAGGCGGACGCAAAAGGGATACTCTACTGACGCTGCCGCGCTAGATGGACTCAAAGAACTGCTGGACCAGGGTAGAGGCGAAGGCGTAGATCCCAAGGCATACGAGGTGCTGGACAAGGTCCTGGAGTATCGCCAGCTATCCAAGATCAAGTCTACTTACGTGGATGCACTACCTAATCTGGTTAATCCCAACACGGGCCGAATACATACCAGCTATAACCAGACTGGTTCCGCCACAGGACGCATATCCAGCAACGACCCCAATGTGCAAAACATACCAGTTAGAACCGAGCTTGGTCGTAAGGTACGCAACGCCTTTGTGGCCGAGAAGGCGCCGGAGTGGACGTTGCTGGCTGCTGACTATTCTCAGATTGAGCTTCGCATTCTGGCCCACATGAGCCAAGACGAAAGCCTACTGGCGGCTTTCCATCGCGGTGAGGACATTCACGCGGCAACGGCGTCGTCGGTCTACGACGTGCCTATCGATGGCGTAACCCCAGACATGCGGCGCATCGCCAAGATAATGAACTTCGGCGTGCTATACGGCCTAAGTGCATTCGGCATACGACAGCAGACAGGCCTTAGCGCCGAAGAGGGCCAGCGCTTCATCGAGACCTATTTCGGAAGCTATCCCGGCATACGCACCTACATTGATGAGACTAAGGAAAAGGTGAAAGCGAACGGTTACGTCGAGACGCTTCTAGGCCGCCGCCGCTACATCCCAGAGGTGACCTCTAGCAACCGCAATATACGTAACGCTGGCGAGCGCATGGCTATCAATATGCCTATACAGGGCACCGCCGCGGACATCATCAAGATCGCTATGATAGCCATTCAAGACAGGCTGGAAGAGCAGCAGTCGCAGTCCAAAATGATTATTCAGGTACACGACGAACTGATCTTCGAGGTGCCGCTCGAGGAATTGCAGCATATGCGGGAGATGGTAACCGAGCTGATGCCTGCCTCCATGCAGTTGGACGTTCCGCTGGACGTCGAGCTAAAGACCGGGGACTCCTGGGGACAGATGAGGTAGTTTTAGATTAGAAAACCAGTAACTTGATGGACTTCGTTATGCTATTCATTGGCGTGGTCGGCTGGCTGTCGGCCTATGATACTGCAAAGACAAGATTGCTTACAGGTGACAGCGGGTAACCACCGCTGTTGTCGCCCGGTCTAATGTAGGGACGCTGGTCATTAGCTCCAGAGTAATTTGTTTCCTGTAGCAGCGAAGAATGGTGAATGGGCTTGAACTTGTTCACTCTCATTCTTAATTGCGTGCTGTCTAAAAACTTTCGCCCCTTCAATTGGCCCCTTTAACTTTCTCACCTTTCAGTCTGGCTGCCTGAATACAGGGCGCAAGTCGCATCTCCGGAAGTGGTTATTTAGCGGCGTTTAGATGAATGCATCGCCCAGCCGGTATAATATAGTTTTGTTGCGGCTCAAACGTGCCGCCTAACCTAACAAATTTAATAGGACCGTTAACTGTATGACTGGTAGCCAATCGGGCGTAAAAGTGAAGGTCGTAGACCTTACCTCAGAAATTGAAAAAATCCTTGAGCAGAGAGTCCTGGTGCTGGATGGCGCCTGGGGCACAATGATTCAGGGCTATAGTCTGGAAGAGGCGGACTACAGGGGTGAGCGCTTCAAGAACTACTCCCAGGACATAAAAGGCAACAACGACATTCTGTGCCTGACGCAGCCGCAGATTGTTGAAGAGATACAGCGGAACTATACGGAGGCCGGCGCTGACCTGCTGAGCACTAACACTTTTACTGCCACCAGCATCGCCCAGGCCGACTACGGGTTGCAGGAATATGCTTACGAGATCAGCCTGGAATCTGCACGAATCGCCAGGCGCATAGCTGACGAGTTCACTGAAAAGGATCCGAACAAGCCGCGTTTTGTTGTTGGCTCAATCGGCCCAACCAACCGCACCGCTTCTATTTCGCCAGATGTAAACGACCCCAGCTTTCGCAACGTAACCTTTGAAGAACTCGTTGTGGCCTATGCGGAGAACGCCCGTGGGCTGCTGGATGGTGGCGCCCAGATCCTTATGATTGAAACGGCCTTTGACACTCTTAATGCCAAGGCCGCGCTATTTGCCGTAGACCAGCTATTTGAAGAGTTAGGCGTGCGAGTGCCTATCATGGTGTCAGGTACCATCACCGATGCCAGTGGCCGCACGCTGACGGGCCAGACCATTGAGGCCTTTTACGCCTCGGTCTCCCACTTGCCGCTGTTGAGCGTAGGCATAAACTGCGCCCTGGGCAGCCGGGAGATGGGCCAGTACCTGCGAGACCTGTCGCCGATTTCGAGATTCTTCGTCAGCACGCACCCCAACGCCGGTCTTCCTAACGAGTTTGGCGAGTACGACGAGACTGCGGAGTTCATGGCCACTCAGGCTTGCGCATACATTGAGGGCGGCCTCGTCAACATCGTTGGCTCGTGCTGCGGCTCCACTCCTGTGCACACCAAGGCCATAGCCGAGGCTGTGAAAGGGATGACTCCCCGAAAGCGCACGGAATCCAGCGGCAAAACGCTGCTCAGCGGTCTGGAGCTTTTGGAGATACGCCCGGACTCAAACTTCATCAACGTGGGCGAGCGGACCAACGTCACAGGCTCGGCTCGCTTCCGACGTCTCATACGCCAGGAGAAGTACGAGGAGGCGCTGATCGTCGCTCGCCAGCAGGTGGAGGACGGCGCGCAGATCATCGACATTAACATGGACGAGGGCCTGCTGGACTCCGAATTTGCCATGCGCAAGTTCGTCAATCTCATCTCCTCTGAACCGGACATCTCCAAAGTGCCACTGATGATTGACAGCTCTCGCTTCAGCGTCATCGTGGAAGGACTTAAAGCCTCTCAGGGTAAATGTGTTGTGAACTCAATTTCTCTTAAAGAGGGAGAGGACCCCTTCCGAGAGCAGGCAAAACTGGTTCGCAGATATGGCGCAGCGGTTATCGTCATGGCCTTCGATGAGGATGGTCAGGCCGATACCATTGAGCGTAAGGTCAATATCAGCGGTCGCTCCTACCGCATTCTTGTGGACGAACTTGGCTTTCTGCCTGAGGACATCATCTTCGACCCCAACATATTCGCGGTGGCAACAGGCATTGAGGAACATAACCCGTATGCCGTTAATTTCATCGAGGCCTGTCGACAGATCAAGGAGCGCTTCCCCCGATGCCACGTCAGCGGAGGCGTCAGCAACGTATCGTTCTCCTTCCGGGGCAACGACACGGTCCGAGAAGCCATCCACTCGGTGTTCCTGTACCACGCTACACAGGCCGGTATGGATATGGGCATCGTTAATGCAGGGCAGTTGGCCGTTTACGATGAGCTTCCTCAGGGCTTGAGGAACGCCGTAGAGGACGTCATTCTCAACAGCGACCCGGACGCAACTGAGAGACTTCTGGATATCGCGGAGTCGTTCCGAGCAGACGCCAAAGAGCGCGTCGTAGATGACTCCTGGCGACGGGAGCCTGTCGAAGAGCGGCTGAAATATGCGCTGGTTAGAGGCATAGATGAGTTCGTTGTGGACGACGTCGAAGAGGCCCGACAGTCTGTCGAGCGCCCCATTCACGTAATCGAAGGCCCGCTGATGGACGGCATGAATGTCGTCGGCGACCTCTTCGGCTCCGGCAAAATGTTCCTTC
>CAJWRP010000219.1 GCA_913046025.1 uncultured Chloroflexota bacterium | reverse complement strand
CCAGATCGGCCGGCGGCTGCCGTACATCTACGGCGGCGAGACAGACCCTCGCAAGCCACCTCGACTTACCGCAGCCGGCTCCCGTGAGCCATATGCCGTAGGCACCTTTCGCTGTAAGGACGGCTTCGTAAGTTTCCTGCCCCTTGGCCCCCGCATGTGGCCTAACCTGACAAGAATGATCGAGCGGCCCGACCTTCAGGAGATGGACAGCTACCGAACACCCGAAGGCAGAACCGATCAACGCGAGGATATCGAGGAAATCTTTCAGGAGTGGTTCGACAGGCACTCACGAGCCGAAATATTCGATGCGGGCCAGAGCCATGGTTTACCCTGTGCGCCCATTCAGACAACCGGCGACGCTCTGGAGAACGAGCAGTTCAAATCCCGCGACTACTTTGTGGACCTAGCGCATCCAGAGGCTGGTGTCCTGACATATCCAGGCCTGCCATTTCTGTACTCGGACATGGCTCGCAGCGAGCCTGTGCCTGCTCCGACTTTAGGCCAGCACAACGCCGAGGTCTACGGCGATTTGCTTGGCTTGAGAGAAAGAGATCTAGTCGAGCTGCAGGAACGAGGTGTCGTTTGATGTCAAGCAAAGGCCCTCTCTCGGGCGTGCGAGCGCTGGAGCTAGCAGAGATCTGGGCGGGTCCGTACTGCGGCGCACTTATGGGAGATATGGGCGCGGAAGTAGTGAAAGTCGAGGCGATCCAGCGCATCGGAAGGGGCCCCATTCGACCCGACCCGGAGGCACCAGGCTACCCGTACGATGGCCCTGGCAAACGACCCTGGAATCGGCAGGGCAACTTCAACGCTTTAAGCAGAAACAAGGTCGGTCTAACTCTCGACCTAGGCAGTGAAGAAGGCCGGGAGTCATTCAAAGACCTGGTCAGCGTAAGCGACGTGGTCTTCACCAACTACGCCTACGGAGTGATGGATCGTCTGGGCCTGGGATATGAGGAGTTGCGCAAGGTCAAGCCGGACCTCATTGTGCTGTTCACACCTGGCTTCGGCAACACGGGGCCATATAAGAGGTTTCACAGCATGGGCATGGCTATCGATGCACTGTCAGGGCACTCAGCGCTACGTGGCTACCCGGACATGGACCTTTCCAATAACTCGCTGGTGCACCATCCGGACGCCGCAGGAGGAGTGACGGCTTACTTCGCGATCTGCGCTGCGTTGTTGTATAGAGCGCGAACAGGCATCGGCCAGTTCATCGACCTGTCGCAGGCGGAGACGTTTATGCCTCATCTGGGCGAGGTTTTCCTGGAAGAGCAGATGACGGGCCAGCCGAGGGAGCGCAGAGGCAATCGACATCCTGAAATGGCACCTCATGGTTGCTATCCATGCGTCGGGGAAGACAAGTGGGTGACAATTGTAATACGAAACGAGAGCGAATGGCGCTCCCTTTGCCAGATCATGTCAATGCCGCAACTGGCCGAAGACGAGAGGTTCTCGACCCTAGCTGCCCGCCTGAAGAACCAGGACGAGCTGGACGATGTCATTCGCGAGTGGACAACGCCTCGGGACAACTATGAGGTGTTCCATTTGCTGCAAGAAAAGAACATTCCAGCAGGGCCTGTGTTCGATTGTGGAGCAGACACAATGGAGGATCAACACCTGCAAGCCAGGGACTACTTCCAAGTTGTGACCCATCCCGATGCGGGAACATATCCTATGAGCGGTCCCATCTGGTCATTTTTGGATTACGACCGCAGCAAGGTTTTGAATGAAGGCAGGTCGATGTCAAGTCGGCGCGAGAAACGACACGAGCATGCGCCCATGTTGGGCGAGCACAATGCTTACCTTCTGGGCGAAGTGTTAGGATACTCCCACGAGCGGATGCAAGAGCTAGAGGAGCGTCAGGTCATCGGGACAGTCCCATTGGAAGGTGCTGATATGGGAGGTGTCCGCAGAGTGCAGCGGGAGTCGCGTTGACAGGCCGTAAACATACACGAAACACTCACAAACGCTAACGCCACGCACTGGCAATTAGTCACAAGACTTTTGAGAGGACAACGAATGGCAAACTATGTACTGGTACACGGCTCATTTCAGGGTGCCTGGATCTGGCAGCCCACAGCCAAGATACTGCGTGAGGCTGGACACAATGTCTACATGCCAACGCTGGATGGATGCGGCGAGCGCAGCAAGCAGATTCGGCCTGGCATCACCATCGCAACGCAGGCTCAAGAGGTGGCTGACCTGATGTTCTATGAGGACATCGATGACGTGCTTCTGGCAGGCACCAGCACTGGCGGCCTTGTGGTGGCCAAAGTGGCCGACCTTGTCCGCGACCGCATCAAGCACATCTTCTTCGTGGACGCGCTGGCGCCTCAGCCGGGACAGAAGGTCTCTGACATCGTTCAGCGAAACCCAGATTCAACACCAATGGTGACCACCGAGCTAACCCGAGGTCCCACACGAGTGGAGATGATGGATAGGCTGTTCGCTGATCTGGAGCCAGAGCTTAGGACATGGGCGGTCGACCGATGCACCATGCACCCTCTTGAGGCATCGGACGCGCCGGGAGAGCTCGATAGCTTCTGGGCACAGGAGTGGCCGGCCACGGTTATCAATTGCCGTCTGAGTGTCAACCCGCCCGAAGCCCACCAACGAGCCACAGCCGACAAGCTCAACGCAGCCTGGTACGAACTCGATGCGGGCCACTACCCGATGCTGAGCCACCCTGCCGAGTTGAGCAAACTGCTGTTAAGCTAGGAAACCTATTTATTGGCATAGGATAAATTAAAAGGAATAAGGCAATGCTAGAAGTTAAAGAACACCCACCCGGATCGTTTAGTTGGGCGGACTTAGCTACATCTGACCCAGAAGGGGCAAAGGCTTTCTATACGGGACTCTTTGGTTGGAACGCCACGGACTACCCTGCTGGCGAAGGCATGACTTACACGATGTTCGACAAGAACGGCCTAAACTCCGCGGCCACGTACAAGATGAGCGACGAGATGAAGGGGCAGGGCATTCCGCCTCACTGGTCCAACTACGTAACGGTCGTCAGCGCGGACGAAAGCCAAAAGAGGGTAGAGGAACTCGGCGGCAAAATCGACATGGCTGCATTCGATGTGATGGACGTAGGTCGAATGACAGTGATGCAAGATCCTCAAGGTGCACACCTCGCACTCTGGGAACCCAAAGGCCATATCGGCTCACAGATTGCCAACGAGCCAGGCTCCATGTGCTGGAACGAGCTAGCCACTAGCGACATGCAGGCGGCGGCTGCCTTTTACAGCGAACTTTTTGGCTGGCAAGCCAGTAAGATGCCACCGATGAATGGCATCGAATACACCATGTTAATAGACGGAGAGACTCCCAAGGCCGGCATGATGCTAACGCCAGAGGAGTGGGGAGGGGCCCCGCCTATGTGGAACGTCTATTTCCTTGTCGAGGATATCAACGCAGCCATGCAGAAGGTAGAGGGGCTAGGCGGTAAGGGCGTAACTCCGGTTATCGAGGTAGAGATCGGCAAGTTTGCTTTTGTTCGCGACCCTCAGCATGCTTACTTCGGCATATTCGAAGCTAAACAAGGCTAGAGCTCCTTAGATGGCAAATAATGTAGGCCTAATGGGACTGCGGGGTCCGGGGATGTCCTGGAGTGACGTCCGTGATCTTGCCGTGCTGGCCGATGATCTAGGCTACAGCTGTCTTGCTATGGGCGAGTCGTGGGGGCAGGACGCATTCACGTCGTTGGCGCAGCTTGCGGCGATAACATCACGCATCCGCATCGGCACCAGCATCGTTCCTGTCTTCGCGCGGTCTCCGGCCAACGTGGCCATGACGGCGCTGAACATGGACCTGATGTCCGAAGGCCGCTTCTTTCTTGGCCTGGGCGCCAGTGGCAAGCTGGTCATCGAAGACCTTCATGGGGAGACCTTCAGCAAGCCCTTGGCACGCATGCGCGAGTACATCGACATCGTTCGTAAGGCGTTGCGCGGCGAGCGGTTGGACCACGAGGGTGAGTTCTTCAGCACAAAGCGATTCCGCCTGCGCTTTCAGCCTTTCAGCCAAGACATGCCCATCTACATAGCGTCACTGAGTCCCGCTAGCCTTCGCATGACGGGGGAGCTTGCGGACGGATGGCTTCCTATCTTTCTTGTGCCCGGTCGCATGGACGCGGCGTTGGCTGAGCTTAAGGCAGGCGCGGAGTCGGCAGGCAGGTCGCTGACCGATATCGCCATCTCACCCCAGGTCTCCATTTACGTAACGGACGACATACCGGCTGCCCGAGACAGGGAGCGCCCCCACATAGCCTTCTACATTGGCGGCATGGGCGTGTTCTATCACCAGTACATGCATCGCATCGGTTTCGGCGACGAGGCTGACCTGATAAGAGAGGCCTATCTGGGTCGAGATCGCGACGGCGCGGCCAAGCTGGTCACAGACGAGATGGTTGACGCCATGACCATCATTGGCAGTCCCCAGCAGTGTCGCGACCAGATGCAGACCTTTTTCGACGCTGGCGTGGACGAGGTCCGTCTGGTGTTCAACGAACCTGACAGGGAATCCATATTTAGGGCGGTTAGGGATCTGGCACCTAACGGCTGACATGAACAAAAACGAACAGGGCAGGCCGCAAAGCCTGCCCTGTCTTTTAACTCGGCTAATGTTTGGTCTGTAAGTTAGCGGCGGAACCCAATCTTCTTAAAGGCTTCCGCGTACTCCATGCCTTTGCCAACGGCGTGGCCTCTGCGCCACTCCTGCATGCGCCCCCTGGCCCAGGCCTCATCCCGCCCGTCCATCTGCGACTTGTGTTCCATCAGAGCTTTGATGGAGGTGTCCATATGCTTAGTCACGTCCATCCAGTGATCGGGATTAGGGTGACCCATTATCCAGACCTCAGCCACCTTATGAGGCTCAAAGCCGTCCTCCAACAGATCGGGGAACGTCATGTGGTCTCGCGCTGTTGGGAAGATAGCCTGTAGCGTGGCCTCGCCCGCAGCCGTGTGATCGGGGTGGCCCACTCCAAAGCCGTTGCTTTCGAGGTTCCGAATAGGGTACATGGTGATGACAACGTCGGGCTTATGCCTTCGTATCTCCCTGGCAATATCTTTTCGCAACTC
>CAJWRP010000218.1 GCA_913046025.1 uncultured Chloroflexota bacterium | reverse complement strand
ATAGGGCGATGATAAACAGGTCAGTTTGGGTAAGGTTCAGGGCTATGGATCATAGCGAAAAGGTCGTCAAGTTCAAGGCAGAGGATATACTTTCACAGGCCCTGGAACACGAAATAGACCACCTGAACGGTATTCTCTACATAGATCATATGGAAGAACATCAGGAACTGATTCCGGTGGATAACTCTGAAGGAGGAGAGGAGTGCGCCGAAATTGATCCCGCTGATGGTGACACGAACCAGTCGGATTCCACTGGCTCAACATCCTTCTGGACTCCTGATGATGATCCACGAGAAATTCCGGCGTCTCTAAAAATAAAGTAGAAACCCTCCAATTATGGATGCTCCCAGTGAAACCATAAGCAGCAAGTCGCGCTGATGACTAAACAATCTGACGAATCAACTTCTCCTCGTGCCATACCCTCTACAACACTGCCTCCGTTGTTTCATTTTCTTCGAGACTTTTTCCTTGCTAAAGACAAGCGCGCCTATCTGGTTGGCGGGGCAGTCCGCGACTGCTTGATGGGAAGGCAGTCCCAGGATGTGGATATCGCCATTGAAGGGGACGTGTCAGCCCTTGGTTTGGAACTGGCCAAAGCCCTTGGCGGACGCTACGTTCAGTTGCATCAGGACTGGGACATCGGGCGCGTATCGGTCCCCGAAGGCGCAGTCCTAGACAACAACATCGAATACGTAGACCTTTCCTCTATAATAAGAGGTGGCCTGGAGGCCGACCTACGCCGCCGTGACTTTACCGTGGATTCCTTGGCGCTTCCTCTCAGTGCCACCTCCCTGAGTGTGGTTGATGTAATGGACGTGACGGGAGGTCTCAGTGATCTTGATGATGAGATCCTTAAGGTGAACAGCGACGGTGTTTTTCGAGACGATCCCGCTCGCCTGCTACGTGCGATTAGACTGGCTTCTCAACTGGGATTCGCTATTAGCGAAGAAACTGAATCGAAAATCCGCCGCGATGCAAAGCTCGTATCAAGTGTAGCACCGGAGCGTGTGAGGGATGAGCTTATGCAGATTCTTTCGGCGCCGGCGGCCGCGAAATCTATACGTTGGATAGACAGCGTGGGTCTGCTGTCTCAAGTGCTGCCAGAACTCGACGACGCAAGAGGCGTTATTCAGCCTAAGGAACACCATTGGGATGTATTCAATCATCTAGTGGAGGCTGTCGGGCACGCGGATAGGATCATTGCCACCGTCATGAATTGCGAAAATACCGACGACGTTATGATGTCTGTGGTGCCCAGGTTCCAGGGAATTAAGGAGTATTTCCAGGAGAACGTAGGTGACGGTCATTCACGGGCGACGTTCTTGCGACTGACGGCGCTGCTGCACGACGTTGCCAAACCTGCAACGAAGACCGTAGAGGTTAGCAGTAAGATGCGTTTCCTGGGGCATCACACTCTTGGCGAAGAGATGGCCGGAGAAATACTAACTAGGCTGCGTTTCAGTCGACGCGGCACCAGGCTGGTGCAGCAGATGATCCGTAATCACCTGAGACCAACGCAGATGGCGACCAAGGGTGAGATGCCTTCTGGCAAGGCGCTGTTTCGCTACTATAGGGACGTGCCTGATGTGGCTGTCGATACCCTGTATCTGAACATGGCAGACTTTCTGGCGGCAAGGGGACCGACCATTACAGAGGCCGACTGGCGGGATCACTGCGAGCTTATGGAATATATTCTCGTCAAAGGTCGGCAGCAAAATGCCCCGGAAACCCTTCCTAAAATCATCACTGGTCACGATATAATGAATGCGCTCTCTTTGCAGCCTGGTCCAGATGTGGGTAGATTGCTTGGACTTGCTCATGAGGCGCAGGCTAATGGGGACGTTAGTACGTTAGATGAGGCCCTGGATCTGGTCAGATCGCTGGCCATGGCCAGGCAAGAACCCGGAGGTTGTGGTGCGTAGAAACGCAAGGTCGTTAATATTTGTACTTATTCTAGTGGCGTTATCTCTCGCCCTTTTGCTCATTAACCCGATTAAGATCGGCGGCTTCGAGCGTGGCGGAGATGCAGTTTTGGGCCTCAACCTGGGGTTGGACCTGCAGGGCGGGAGCCACTTGGTTTACCAGGCGCAGCCAGTTGTCGATCCGAACACTGGTGTGGAGAAGGTCCCGACGGCAGATGATATGGCAGGGCTTGTTCGCTTGATTGAAGGGCGTGTTAATGCCTCAGGACTGGGTGAACCGAATATCCAGGTGCTTGGTGATGACCGACTGCTTATACAGTTGCCAGGTATACAAGACTTGGAACGGGCCAAGAAACTAATTGGTGAAACAGCCCGGCTGGAATTCAAGCATCGGAAACTAAACATAGCAGAGGACCTCGAAGCCAGCGGCGTGATCGTTCCTGGAGATGTTCTTGGGGTATCGCCAGGGCTTTTGCCGCAGGAACTTGTTGACTTGCTGAATGAGCCTGCTCCCGCAACGCCAGGTGTTGAGCCAGCGACAGTCGAGCCTCGAACAGCCGAGGAGTTCCCGCCGGTAGTGATTGTGGAGTTTACCCCAGAGGGAGCGCAGAAGTTCACAGAGGTTGTGGCCTCCATCCAATTCACGCAGGCGCAGTTGGAGAGAGCGGCGCCTCCCAGCTCCATAGAGCTTTCCATAGAGGACGGCCAGACACCAAGCAACGAAATTCTTAGGTACACAGTGATCGGGCCGATCGTTCATAGGGTAGGGACTACCAATAGCTTTAGCTTCCCCTTCCCGAAAGGCGATAGTGACACGGCGACCCAGGGATCTATCGACTTTGCATTAGCTGAAGAGACGCTGGCTGACGCATCTACAGTAAGTTTCGTAAGGCTATCGGGCAGCGTAGACGAGGACTTTGGCCTTAGTGGAGACAATCTGACTAGGGCCTATCCTTCTCTGCATTCTGGCAGCGACAGGCCCATCATCAACATTGAGTTTGATGCCGAGGGCACCAAACTTTTCGGAGAATTAACCACTGAGATAGCTGGTAGCCAAACTGACAGAATAGCCATTTTCCTGGACGACAGAGAGCTAATAGCTCCCGTGGTCAGCCAGGCGATAACCTCCGGGACTGCCATCATCCAGGGCAACGACTTTACCATTGAGGAGACCCGAGACATATCCCTGCAACTGGAGGGCGGCCGCTTGCCGGTGCCAATTGCGCTAGTCCAGGAACGTGACGTTGATGCCATACTGGGTGCGGACTCTCTGGCAAAGAGTGTTGTTGCCGGAATGGTTGGTCTCGCTCTGGTCTTCCTATTCATGATTCTTTACTATCGCGTGCCTGGAGTAGTTGCTTCTCTTGCGCTGATGGCTTACGCAATTTTGGTGCTGGCCTCGTTCAAGTTACTGGGCGTTACGCTAACACTGTCTGGAGTTGCTGCGGCCATCCTTTCGATAGGTATGGCTGTGGACGCAAACGTTCTGATATTCGAGCGCATGAAAGACGAGTTGAGAAACGGACGGACACTCAGCTCGGCTATCAACCTGGGTTTCAACAGGGCTTGGCCCGCAATCCGGGACAGTAACGTATCTACATTGATAACGTGCGGAATACTGTTCTATTTCTCAAACCAGCTTGGGACAACGATAGTTCAAGGATTCGCCGTCACATTGGCCATTGGTGTGCTGATCAGCATGTTCTCGGCCATATTTATAAGCAGGACAATCCTTCGGGTTCTCGCATCCACAGGCCTTTCGAGGCACCTGGGTGTTTTCGTGCCATCCGGAGGGTCGGAATTGCCCCAGCAGCGAACTAACACCGCTGCGGCACAGAGGAGCTAAAATTGGATTTCGTAGGTAAAAGACACTGGTTTTTCCTGTTTTCCTTCCTAGTGATATTGCCTGGCATAGTGTTCCTTGTGATATCGCCAGGTCTCAAGCCGGGCATTGACTTTACAGGAGGGTCAACGCTCACGCTTGGTTTCTCTAACACGGTAACTCAACTGCAAGTGCGAAACGAGATCACCCTGCTAGGCTACCCAGAGGCGTCCGTTCAGTCATTTGGTGAGAACACCTTTTTCATTCGCAGTCGTGAGCTTTCTGAGGATGACAAGAATGTCATCATAAACGCCTTTGAGACGAAGCTGTCGCAGGACGGGGTGGACGTACTGTCCTTTGATCTGGTCTCCCCGGTAATCGCGCAAGAGACCATTCTCAACGGCGTATACGCTGTACTGGCAGCCACGGTGGGCATATTCGTATTCCTGTGGTGGGCCTTCCGCAGTGTGCCCAGCCCGTTCAGGTACGGAATAGCAGCCATTGTTGCGTTGCTGCATGACACGATCATCGTTATCGGTGTGTTTGCCATTTTGGGTAACCTCGCTGACATCGAGGTCAACACCATGTTCCTCATCGCCATCCTGACCGTTATCGGCTACAGCGTCAACGACACAATCGTTGTTTTCGATAGGCTGAGAGAGAACATAATCAACTATCCGAACCGGGAGTTCTCGGACAATGTCAACGTAAGTATCTCGGAGACGCTTGGTCGTTCGCTGAACACTAGCCTGACGTTGATGGTCACGCTGCTGGCGCTGTTCCTGTTTGGTGGCGCGACTATACAGAATTTCCTGTTAGTGCTGCTAATCGGTGTAGTGGCTGGAACCTACAGCTCCATAGGAATTGCCAGTCAAGTCCTGGTTGCCTGGGAGGCTGGGGATTTTGGACGCCTACTTCGCAGGGGCGGATCAGCCAGCCGTTCAACAGCCTCCGCTTAGCTAAATAAGTTCGGTTACGAAAATAAGGCCTCTCGCTGATTATTAATGCGAGAGGCCTTATTTATTTCTGGGCTGATCTAGGTCCTAGTTGAAACTACTCAGCTGGTGGGATCAAGACAATCCGTCCTGTCGTGCCTCGAGACCTCACAAGTTGAAAGGCCTTTATTGCTTCAGCCAAGGCTAGCCGTTGATGGATGACGGGTTTGATCTTCCCGCCGGACATCATGTCCAATGCGCTGACGATGTTTTTGGGTGAAGCGCCTGTGGAGCCTGATATTGTGGCGTCGCGAAACAGAATATCTGTAAGATTGAAGTTCACCTTCGCGCCTTCAACCTCTCCCAGAATTACCATGCGTCCGAACTGGGCCAGACTTGCCAAGCAAGAGTTAAATACGGCGGAGCCTACAGTGTTCAG
>CAJWRP010000217.1 GCA_913046025.1 uncultured Chloroflexota bacterium | reverse complement strand
CAACTATCAGGGCAAGCGCCTCAACTCTCCCAACGACATCGTCGTCAAGTCCGATAGTTCGATCTGGTTCACCGATCCCCCCTACGGGATCCTCAGCGACCGCGAGGGACACAAGGCAGAAAGCGAGATTGGGGCGAATTACGTCTATAGGCTGGAGCCGGACTCCGGTAAGCTGGACATAGCAGTCGACGACTTCGATATGCCCAACGGCCTCTGCTTCTCCCCAGATGAGAGCCTCTTGTATATCTCCGACACCGGCGAACCAGGCCATATCCGGGTTTTCGATGTTGCAGACGGTAAGCGCCTCATCAACAGCAGGGAGTTCGCAGTCGTCCGGCCCGGTAAGCCAGACGGCTTTCGCTGCGACTCCGACGGTAACATTTTCACCAGCGCGTGGGACGGCATTCAGGTATACAGTCCCCAGGCAGAGCTTCTCGGCAAGATTCTGGTGCCCGAGCAGCGCACAGCCAACTGCTGTTTTGGCGGGCCAGACAAGAAACGTCTGTACATTGCCGCAGACCATTCTATGTACTCCGTTGTCTTGAATGCCCGAGGCGACCAGACACCTTAAAAGGAACTCGCCGAAATGAATTTCGCTCTGGTCTGTACTACCCTGCTTCTGCGAGCGCCGTTACAATGTTGTGAGAACCAATAGATAAAGGAGTCTCTATGTTCGTACTCCAGGCCAATCCAACCATACTGCACCGCGTAGCCGTTGTGGAGCTATTCGGCACCATTGGCGGGCAGATCAAGTCAAACCAGTACGAACACATCTTCACGAATATCGCGAAGAACGACCGCATTCGCGCACTGGTGCTGGACATCGACTCTCCTGGCGGGGGGGTATCCGCCTCTGATTACCTGTACCGCAGCGTATTGAAGGTTGCAGAGCGAAAGCCTGTTGTCGCCTGCATACGTGGCTTGGGAGCCTCCGGTGCCTACTACATAAGCTGTGCAGCCAATAAGATCATCGCCACACCTGGTGCCATCATAGGCTCCATTGGCGTGATCTCCGTCAGGCCCGCATTGCAAGAACTATTGGAGCGGATTGGCGTCGGTGTGGTCGTCAACAAGAGCGGACCATACAAGGACATGGGAGCTTTTTGGCGCGAGGCCACCGATGAAGAACAAGGCAAGATGCAGGAACTCATCGATGAGTCCTACGACACCTTCGTTTCCATAGTAGCCAAAGGCCGTAACATAGACGAAGCTAAAGTTCGCGAGGTGGCCACAGGGGAGGTCTTCTGGGCTACTAAGGCCAAGGGGTTGGGCCTAATCGACGAGTTGGGCGACCTGGAAATGGCCATTGATATGGCTGCCGACATGGCGGGCGCTTCCCCCAAACCTGTCTTCATGAGGCCTCGACGAGGATTGCGTCAGATGCTGACGAATCCTGCTGGCGCTCTGGTTGAATCGCTGGCCGATGAAATAGAAACGCGAATCCGGTTAGGGTTCACACGATATTAGGTATCTGTAGCCCGAATATACAGACCATTTGCACCATTGACCCGCCTCCGTTTTTTGACAAAACATAGGCGTATATTCCCACTAAAGCGACTCCTATTTGTCATGTCTTTTTATTCATGAATATGTTAGTCTTTAGTAAGGCGGGTTTTCACATTTGCACCACGGCCACGGCGGAAAATATTTTGAGAGGTGTTAAGTAACCACAATTGAATAAGTCCGAGTCTAGCGCAGTTCCAGAGCCTCAAGATTCACCCACAATAGTAGACCTCAGTCCCAATCAGCTAGACGCTCCCTCGCAGGATTTCAAAAGCCTCGTTTCCGCGGAGGCCGAAGTCCCTACAGTGAGTTTACAGGCCACCATAGCCCAAAGCTCAGTGGCAACAGCCCATCCCGTGGGCGAGATAATTGTGCACCCGGCAGAAGCCATTACGGCTCGGCCCGCCAAACATCGCCTTTTTTACCCCCACATTCCGCACCCACATATGCCACCTGTTCGAATGACCAGGCATATTCACATGCCCACAAAGGTACATACCTTTGACTCGTTTAGATATGCAAACTACAGGTTCATCTGGGCCTCCAGCTTTTTCTTCAGCGCAGGTTTCTGGCTTCAGATGGTCGTTGTGGGATGGCTGACGTACCAGCTTACCCAGTCTGCCCTGCTTACCAGCCTCGCTATGGGACTGGACGCACTGCCGATTCTACTGGCAGGACCGCTCGGCGGCATGATTGTTGACATCTGGGACAAGCGAAAACTCATGACTGTAGTACTAACCTATCAGTCACTGCTGGCGTTAGCCTTCGGCATCAGCGTTATCCTTGGTGACACACAAGCCTGGCACATTTTCGCCTTTGTCTTCTTTATGGGCGTATCTTGGGTTATCACTGACCCTGCCAGAATGTCGTTGATTCCCAGCGTTGTGCCCAAAAAGAACCTGGTTAACGGCTTTGCACTAAACTCGCTGGCCTTCGCCACTACTCGTCTGGCATCACCTGCAATAGGCGGTGCTATTCTGGCTTTTTCAGGACCAGGACCGGCTCTACTGATTGAGGCGGCGCTACTTGCAACAGCCGGAGCGATGATTCTAGGCCTGAAGCTAGCGCCTAAGCCCAAGCCAAAACTAAATATACGTTCAGCCATCGATGACATCATGGAGGGCGTTCGTTACATCCGGTCGGAAAAACTGGTGTTGGGCTTACTACTATTTGGCTTTGTGCCACCGGTTATGGTCATTCCGTTCTTTCACGGCCTGATCCCCGTTTACGCGGCCGAGGTTTTCGACGTTGGACCAGCCACTTTGGGGCTTTTAATGGCCTCGGTGGGAGCAGGTTCTATGCTGGGCACCCTGGTGTTGGCTTCTCTTGGGGACATTCGCAGAAAAGGAAGGATAATCCTGGGCTGCATCACGGTCACCAGCCTATCAATGATAGCCATGTCGTTGAACGATTCGCTGGTGCTGGCCTTCCCCATCCTCATGGTGGGCAGTATTGGAGTAATGGGGTACTTCTCCACGGCCCACGCGACAATCCAGAGCATCCTTCCTGATGAGATAAGAGGTCGAGTGTCGGGAATTTACATCCTGACTTTCGGTTTTATGCCGGCGGGTAGCCTGACTGCGGGCTTCATTGCCCAGTCGATGGGGGCTCCTGCGGCCACTCTGATTTCGGCGTTCGTGGTGTTTACCTTAACGGTTGCAATGGCTATTGGCTTCCGCAGGCTCTGGCGATTGGCCTAGAGCAGCAACTCAGTTTTCGCACGGTCTAAGTTTCAAGGAATTTAAAAAGGGGCGGGTCTAACTTGCCCCTTTCTTTTCTGACTCTTTGACCTCTTGCCACAGACCCTCTTTTCCCCTCAATGACAGTTGCCAGAAATCAAGGTTCCGCTCTTTGCTAAGGCCTTCCATCCCAGTGAATCGTCCGTGGAATCGCGAATTAGCGTGCCGTAAAGCAGCCTCGGCGTCCACGTCCATCCAGCGGCACGCATTCACAACGGAGAAGAGCAGGTCACCAAGCTCCTGTTCTCGTTCTTCATCAGACTCAGCATCGTGTATCTCTCCTACCTCTTCGGAAACCTTGTCCAGCACGCCTTTGAAATCTTCCCAGTCAAAACCCGTCCTGGCCGCCCTTCTCTGTATAGTCTGCGCATATGACAGCGCTGGCATGGCACTGGGAACCCCACCCAGAGCAGACGCATCTTCATCACCAGCCTCTCGCTGCTTTATGGCGTCCCAGTTGGCCACCACCTCAGCAGAACCTGACACCTTCACACCGGAAAATACATGAGGATGCCGACGCACTAGCTTGTCGATCAGCCCAGCAAAGACCTGGTCCGACGTAAACTCGCCCTGCTCCTCGCCTATGTTGGCATGAAAGGCCGCGTTCAGGATGACGTCTCCCAATTCTTCTGCCATCTTCCTTGTGTCGCCCTCTTCGATGGCCTCCACTAGCTCGTAGCACTCCTCCAGCAAAGACTCTTTTAGCGACTCATGCGTCTGCTCCTTGTCCCACGGGCAACCCTTTGGCCCACGGAGACGTTTTAGTACGAGCATCAGTCCCTCATAACTGCTAGGGAATATTCTGGAAGCGCTTACACCGAAATCCAATTGAAGCTCCTAAATCCGGCTCTGGACTAGCGTGTCTGCAAAGCCGTTAGTGATATCATGGGTGACCTATGGAAATTGCAAGAAAAGTAGCCGTCATACTGTTCATCGCCCTTGTGCCGATATTCCTGATAACCACCAGTGTGCGCTGGGTAATCAACTTCCCGGGCCTGTACAGTTACGGTTTCGACAAGTATAACATCCCGGATTACACCGGCATTCAACGCGATGACCTGCTAGACGCAGCGGCTCAGTTGCGAGACTACTTCAACAACGACGATGAGGATATCGTCATACGCACTTTCGTGCTGGGGGTCTTAAGAGAGAACCTGTACAACCAGCGGGAGATCGACCACATGAGGGACGTGAAGGTCCTTGTGAACAACGTGTACCGCGTTCAGGAGGTCATAGGGCTGTATTTTCTGGTCTTCGCAGCGTTGGGTTTTTTCATATCACGACGGCGATTTACCGAAGCGTTGTTGCGCGTGATAAGTCGCGGAGGCAAGGTGACGCTGGCGCTAGTCGTAGTGGTAGGCTTGCTCTCAGCAGTGGCCTTCAACCAGCTCTTCCTGCTGTTCCACCTGGTCAGCTTCAGCAACGACTTCTGGCAACTGGACCCGGGTCGCGACTACCTGATAGCCATGTTCCCGCAGAACTTCTTCTTCGACGCAACGATGCTCATCGCGCTATCCACCGTCGCCCTGGCGCTAATACTCGCCTTCGGGCCTAGACCTCTGCGGCGATTGCTACCTGTGGTTAGATAGGCCTAATTCCCCGTAAGTATTGCCACAACCCTATCGATAACTTCTTCGGCGTTGGCGTGGAGTTGCGCTTGCGATAGGCCAGCTATGGGATGCGGCGTGAAGATCGTCGGGTAGCCCGGCGTGCCCCACATGGCCGCCATAGATTTAGACGTATCGATGAACGCATCTGTGCAGATCGTTACCGATGGGGTTCCTGCATTCTCAACATGTATTCCGTCGTGCACACTGCACGCACTACAGGACCCTCAACTGCCTATGGCGACAATCACGTAATCGCAGTCCGCCGCCATCT
>CAJWRP010000216.1 GCA_913046025.1 uncultured Chloroflexota bacterium | reverse complement strand
AAAAGTCAGCACACTGTCAGAAACGAGTTTTTGTCGTAGGGAAACGATGCAGAACTGCTATGAAATTTAGCATTTTACCTGAGATGAAAAAACTTTTGATTTTTAAATCCCTTTCTTTGATAGTTTTTGAGCCACACAATATTTTCAACGGCGAAACACC
Source organism: uncultured Chloroflexota bacterium (assembly GCA_913046025.1). Next base: position 4,984 of record CAJWRP010000216.1, on the reverse strand, counting down.
TGTGGGCGTGCCAAAATCAAACATGCAAGTCGGCATAACCATCCTCGCCTGTTCCACCTTCTGGATCACTTCAGGGTTATAGTTTAAGAAATATGCAAGAACCAACTACCTCCCTGGAACACCCGGAAATCACCGACCTGATCAGAAAAAGCAAGAACCTGCTGCGGGTACTGGTGCGCGAAACCAGAATTTGCTGGAGCGGGTCGACATTGATTCGGCGCTGGCCGGGGCTCGCGACATCATGGCCCAGTGGGTCAGCGAGGACGCCGAATCGAGAGGACGAATCCGTTCACTCTATGCACGCCGGGCCGTCCTACGCTCCAGGGTCGTCAGCGGTAAGGACAAGGAAGCAGAGAAGTTCCGCGATTACTTCGAGACAGAGGAGCTCCTAGCTACGGCCCCTTCCCATCGGGTGCTGGCGATCTTCAGAGGCGAGTCTGAGGGTATGTTATCGGTCAAGGTTCAGCCATCTGAAGACCAAGCCATCGCCATGCTGGATGATCACGTTCTTCGTGCGCAGAACTCTGCCGCAGAGCAGGTCCAGAGCAGCATACGAGATGGGTACAAGAGGTTACTGGGTCCGTCAATCGAGACCGAAGCTCGCAACGCAGCCAAGGTACGCGCCGACAAGTCAGCTATCGACGTTTTCGCCGCCAACCTTCGCGAACTGCTGCTTGCGGCGCCCATGGGAGGGAAGACGGTTATGGGTCTTGACCCTGGATTTCGCACTGGCGCAAAGCTCGTGTGCTTGGACAGCCATGGAGAGCTAATTCACTCCGGCACCATATTCGTCCTCACGGGAGCCACCCAGTCGAAAAAGGCAGCGTCAACCGTACGAGAACTGGTGAAGAGGTACCGAATAGATGCGATAGCTGTCGGCAATGGCACGGGCGGGCGTGAAACCGAATCTTTTCTTCGTAATCTAGAGCTAGGGCAGGACGTCGCAATAGTTTCCGTAAACGAGAGTGGTGCATCTATCTACTCAGCCTCAGCGGTGGCCCGGGAGGAGTTCCCAGACCAGGACATTACTGTCCGCGGAGCCGTCTCCATAGGTCGACGCCTTCAAGACCCGCTGTCGGAACTAGTGAAACTAGATCCCCAGTCAGTCGGCGTCGGCCAGTACCAGCACGACGTGGACCAGTCACTTCTCAAGCAAAAGTTGGACGAGGTTGTGACCAGTTGCGTCAACGCGGTAGGGGTGGACGTAAATACGGCCAGCCGCCACATACTGACCTATGTTTCCGGCATAAGCCCTCGTTTAGCAGAGAACGTCTTGGCCTACCGAAGGGAACACGGCCCATTCAAGTCCAGGACTGATTTGAAAAAAGTGTCTGGTCTGGGACCGAAGGCCTTCGAGCAAGCAGCTGGATTTCTGAAGATCAATGGCAAGAACCCACTGGATGCCAGTGCAGTCCATCCCGAGCGCTATCGTGTTGTGGAAAAGATGGCGAAGGACCTGAAGGCCTCCGTTCCCCAACTCATGTCAAACGCCATGGTTAGAGGCCAAATCGAACTGAAGAGATACGCCAGCGAAGACCTCGGCCTGCCAACACTGGAAGACATTATGGCCGAACTCGAACGGCCGGGCCGCGACCCTCGACAGCAGTTCGAAGCCTTCCACTTTACAGACGGCGTCAACTCCATGGACGATCTGGAGCCGGCCATGGTAATTCCAGGCATAATAACCAACGTCACCGACTTCGGTGCCTTCGTGGATATAGGAGTGCATCAGGACGGCCTCGTGCATATAAGCAAGCTGGCGGACAGCTTCGTCAACAGACCCACCGACGTGGTAAAGGTGGGCCAGACCGTTACGGTGGCCGTCATGGAGGTGGACAAGGCACGCCGCCGAATTTCTCTCTCCATGAAGAAGGGCGACATCTCGGTATAACGCCGTAAGAATCGCCAAAGATCGGAGTAATAAGAGAATATATTGCCGACCACGTCATCTATGCAGACATAACGGGAGCCTTCGTCATCAAGCCCAGCGTACTCCGATCACATCGTAGGCATACCTGACCTGCTTCTCACTGGTTGGATATTCAGAAGAAGCGCGCCGTTCCGAGTCTGGAGACCGGACGGATCTCAAAACCTAATATCTCATCTTGAAAAGGCATTCGAGTTTGCTATTCACACACGAAGAGACGTCGATGAGATGATTCCAGCCAAGGGTGTCCGCGTCGAGGTAGTGGAGTTTGAAGAGGGTTTCTCGTATAAAGAGAACGGACTCAGACTTACCGTATTCGAAGTCGACCACCACCCTGTAGAGCCAGCCTTTGGAGTCCGCGTAGAATACCAGGACAAAGTAGTCGTACTGTCTGGAGACACACGGCCATCAAAAAAAACCTGATTCAATTCGCCCGTGGCGCCGATCTGCTGATACACGTAGTAACCGCGACCAAGAAATTCGCGGAGAGTACAAAAGGCAGAATGCCCCCTGAAATGCAGCAGAAGGTCATCGGCCACCACTCCACAACAAGTGGGCGAAATCTTCAGTCGTGTTCGACCAAAGCTTACGATTTACTCTCTCTTCTCTGCTGGCGAGGTTGGCATTGAAGAGAGATTGATGGACACCAGGGAAACCTACGACTGAGCCTTTGAAGTTGGCCACGACCTGGTGAGTATAGAAGTGGGCGACGAAGTGAATATTGTCCCAAATCCTGCTCTTGACCGTTAGGTCGGCAAACGACAAGGGTTGTACATACCTAGGCTAATTCACCCCGGCTAGATACCCAAAATTCCAGCCACCCACAAATTGCTGCGACCAGCCTAGGGCTTTCTACTCATTACTCAGAATTGTCAGTATCCTGAAACCCGTGTTGATAGGGCTCAAACATATCTAGCTGTGTTAATTCATGCAGCTTAGCCCGATGTGAGACCTTAGGTGTATAGCGACCATATACCCAATCTTCGACAGTCTTCTTGGGCACCTCTAGCTCGTCGGCAAAAAGACCAACATCACCGTGGTAAACGCTATCATGAAGCCACGTTTTCAGCGCGTTCGCGACGGTCGGATATTGGCGGTTCCTTTCGGTGTTTTTCCCACTAGTTCCCTGGAAGTTTCGATAATACTGGCTGGGAGTAGGCCCATCCTGATTCTGATATTTGCTGACTCTATTTCCGTGGCCGTATGGCCTTTCGACTGGGCTAGTCAATTCATAAAAGGATATTTGAGCAATTGGCATCCCTGCGTACAAAGTGATTGGGAGCGGTGACACATTGCTGAACTCTAGAACAATTCGACCCTTAAAACCTGGATCTATGAAACCAGCCGTGGAATGAACGAGAAGCCCAAGCCGTCCAAGTGAACTCTTGCCGTCCAAGCGGCCCATAAGATCATCTGGCAGTTCCAGCCATTCTTCTGTAATCCCCAAGGCGAAAGCAGATGTATGCAGATAAAACGGAATAGATTCATCGATTTCCGCCTCGTCTGTTAAATGCGGTTGATCCTGCTTCAGTTCAATATATGGGTATCGATTCTCTCGAAAGACTCTGAGTTTCTTGCCAAGTGTCAAGTCTATGCTGACTGGTTGAATCCGTTCCTCTTTATACGGAGGCTTCATGACCAAATGTTCTTCGTCCAGAGCCTTCTTGATATCAACGTCGCTAAGTATCACAGCTGAGACTCCTCTGTATTACGCTAACCAAATCGGCATCTCTTCTGAGCAAATTCGCTCTGCCCATCATTCAAAACACATTGGGTATGATAGCATTGGAACTGCCTAGTTTGCGCGGTAAAGTGGCTGGAAATGGAACTTGATAACGAGCTAACACAGTGGCATTCGTCCCCAAGACGGTTCTTCGGGAAGCAGATCGACGTTACCGTTGATGAAGGCAGTGTGCAAAAGCCTATAGCCTTCGCTTTCGACGACGAGTCCCACGATATCAAGCTAATCTTGCACTACCGTGAGGACACCGACTTTGGCAAGAGTCATCGGGGTAACCATCGCTGGTGGCAACGACATCATCGCAATTACTATCGCGTAAAGACCAACAACAACGAGCTATTCGAGATCTACCACGACCGCGGCGGCGCCACCGAACACCGCGACATCCGCCAATGGTATGTCACGCGCCAATTTTAGCATTGGATAACCGGCGGGACCGGCATTGGAATTAGTAGGCAGCGGTTGTTACGCTAACCCTGAATATATCCAGGGCACTTTCTCGCACCGCCCTCAGTTCTCGTTACCTTCCGCATAGTCAGCCCACGTGCGACTTTAAAGTGCGAGGTCCAACCATGGATCGCCTGAACCAATCATCCCATGCCAAACACAAAGCCTCGTTTACCCGCAGTGCAAAACCCAAAGTATAAAAAATCACTCGCACTTGGTGTAGCCGCATTCGAGGCAGCGGATGCAGCCTTCCTGGTGGACTACACGGCCTGCGCACTTTGGACAGGCTGTGCCGTTTACGACATGAGAATTGGGTGCAGGCTTAACAGGCTCCCCTACACGGAACATGTCCGGCTGCGACCCACCGTCGTCAGTCAACACAGGGTTCATGCCCTCGATGTGACGCCTTAGCACGTGTGCAACGCCGTCCTCTGCCGATCGAATCAGCACTCCGTTGTCCCACACAGGTTCCGACGTGATTCCGCTAAGCTGCTCGATGATAATGTTCGGTGAAACACCGGCTCTCAGGCACAGCGACACCATACGAGAAATTCCCTCTAAGTGAGCAGGCTCGCTGCCTCCCGCCTTGCCAATGTTCGTGAACAGCTCGAAGGGCTTGCCGCTTTCGTCGAAGTTCACCGTAACGTACATGGTACCGTGACCAGTACGCACTCGCTCCGTCACACCACGAACAATGTCCGGGCGCGACCTGGGGAACAGAAGGCTCTCTTCTGACACTTTAGTATCGGCAACAGGATCCTTACCTGTTACCAGCACCTGCATGGACTTGGAACCATCACGGTACACCGTCACCGCTTTGCACTTCGTCTCCCACGCTAACCGATATGCATCCTTAACGTCCTGCAACG
>CAJWRP010000215.1 GCA_913046025.1 uncultured Chloroflexota bacterium | reverse complement strand
TCCATCTTCATTGATTTCATTTTTTGTCCCTTTCCCTGCTCACTACCTAGCGCTGCACCCTAGAGGACGCATCAATTTACCAAATGCTGGGAATGGCAAGAAGACTTATGGCCCAATGGCCCCAATTTCACCCTAGAGAACGCTTCAAATTACCAAATGTTCAGAAAGGCGAGAGAACCTAACGCCCAATGTCCTCAATCTCACCCGAGTCGCCGTCCCAATCAGACTCAAAACTAATCGAGGGCGCCTTTTGGCCATGGCGGCTGAGGTCGCTTGATCTCGCCGATATAGGATCTGTGATTCATAAGTGCAATAAAGTGCTCGAATTCGGCTACCGCGTCGTCCTGCGGAGGGATAAACGCCTTGATGAAAGCGGCGTTGCCGTTCTCGAAGACAAAGGTAGGCGTGCCGAATATGCCCTGGGATACAGCCTCATCATGGTCCGTCCCAATGCTATTTCGCAAGTCGGGATCACGTAGGTCTTCGCGGAACTTGGCAGCGTCCAGTCCCACCTGCTGCGCCAATTCTACGAGAGGCTCCTCCTCGTTGAGAGAGATGCGGCCATCCCCACCGTGACGTGCCGTCAGAAGAGCGAGATGGAACTTGTCATAAATCTCAGGCCCCTGTCTGCGGGCGGCCTCAGCCGCAATCTGCCCCATGAGAGATCGGCCTTGGGAGAGGTCTTCCTGCTCCCATACCTTCCAGTCGGACTCTGTTTCTTCCGATTTCTGCTTAATGGTGAAAGCGTTCTGCTCCAGCGAGAAGTTCCTCCACGTGATCTCCATATCGTCCTTATATACCTGCTTGACTCTATCCAGCCACACGGCTGCATTGTAGACCCAGGGTCAAGCATAGTCGCCATAGACCTGCATTTTGATGCGTTCCATCTTCACATCTCCTTAATATGATCCGGCTCGGCCGCTCACCATCTGCGAACCCCGGCCAGGATTGCTGCATTTTAAGAGGGGCCTACAGCAATGTCAAAACAGAGAGTGGGCGTATATCTAACGCTGCCCTCCCTTTTGGTTCTTGAGCATTGGATTCTAATTATTTATTTTGGGTTCCACCCGTACAAATCTATTAAGTTAAATTGCGCAAGAATAGCGTCAATTACTCCTACTACTCTATGAGCCGCTGTAACACTTATTTAACAATGTGGCAACAAATCTGTTACATATCCGAAACATGCCGGTAACATCCCTACCCCACACTTGTGAAAATAAGATCAACTATCTGACCTTGGGAGGGGAACAGACATGCAACTACTTAGTGAAAGGATGCGAATAACCACGTTCCGTCTGCGCTTAATGCTCGTAGCGCTCTTGGGACTGGGAATATTCGCCACCAGCAGCGGCATCGCCTTCGCTGCAACCGCCGATGAAGTAGAAGCGCTGCTGAATGACACGATACTGGTCATCGCGGCTGCGCTAGTCTTCTTCATGCAGGCTGGCTTCGCCTTCTTAGGCGCGGGACTAATTCGCTCCAAGAATACGGTCAACTATATGACCAAGTCCTTTTTGGACTTCTGCATAGCATCGCTGGGCTTCTGGGCGTTCGGCTTTGCGTTGATGTTCGGCGGCGGAGCTGCTGCCGGGTTCATCGGGCTAGACGGCTTCTTCTTGACTGACTTTGATGATAGCAAGCTGGTGTCATGGTTCTTCCAGATGGTATTCGCAGGCACGGCCGCCACCATCATCGCGGGTGCCATGGCTGAACGCACAAAAATTAACGCTTACTTTGCATACAGCTTTATAGTCGGAGCCCTGATATACCCGATATACGGTCACTGGGCCTGGAGCGACACTGGCTGGCTTTCTGAGCTAGGCATGGCTGACTATGCCGGCTCTGGCGTTGTTCATATGATTGGCGGCATGGTGGCACTGGCCGGTGCCGTAGTTGTCGGACCTAGGATCGGCTTCAAAGAGGGTATTGAGTTCAAGGGCCACAACATACCCTACGTCGTAATAGGAACCTTCATACTGTTCTTCGGCTGGTTCGGTTTCAACATTAACTCGGACAGCCTGGGACTAAACGCGGTTAACACCTTACTAGCGGGCGCGGCAGGCGCAACAGCAGCGGTCTACGTCGTAATGCTCCGCACAGGCAAGGCAAACATTGAGATGGCCTGTAACGGTGCATTGGCAGGACTGGTGGGCATCACGGCTCCCAGCGCGCACGTCGACCCATGGGCATCTGTGGTAATCGGTCTGATTGCGGGCGTCATCATGGTCTTCGGTATCGACTTCATCAAGAAAGTCCTCAAAGTGGATGATCCAGTCGGGGCCATCACGGTGCACGGCATCTGCGGCGCGTGGGGCCTGCTGGCTGTGGGTATCTTCGCATCCGGCCATGGCGACGTGAAGGGACTGCTTTACGGCAACCCTGGGCAACTGATGCCACAGATCGTTGGCATACTGGTCGCGATTGGCTGGGGCTTTGGCACAGGCTTCCTAGTCTTCAAGGGCCTGGACCTCACTATGGGTCTCAGGGTATCCCCTGAAGAGGAAGAGGAAGGCTTGGATGAGGCAGAGCATGGCGCAGTGGCATATCCAGAGATGGGCCCAACAGCGGGCAACTAGACGACAGGAATAACGCAAAAAAGAGCCCCGGGGATATCTCCGGGGCTCTTTTACTTTAGTTAAAGTAGGTCCAATTAGTCGCCATCAGAAGAAGGCGGCCCCAACAGTGCTATATCGTCGAACCACGCCATGCCCGAGCCGCCCCTCTCACGTTCCATCCAAAGGTTGACTCTTACGGCAACCGCGCTCTCAGGAGCAGTTAGCCCCGTCAAACTAATCTGAGTCCAGTCATTTGACCCTGCAATAGGTGCCAGGGTGTTCACCCTTATTATCTTGCTGTGATGCGGAGTACCCGACGCCCCCGCCACTTTTGGCCAGATAAATTCTACGCACGCACCAGTCCGGTCAAGATCCTGTGTCTTAATCCATGCGGAGGCATCGTAGGTCTCGCCCGGAATGATGCTAACCTCCTGGCTTACCAGCCTCTTCAAGCGCCTGGAGGCCAGCATACGCCGAGAGGTCTCGCCTGAGTGCGACTGGTTGTCGACAATCGATCGACCGCCAAAGGACGTCTGTTCCCAATTCGTACTGCCATTTTCAAATCCAGGATTTAACACGAAGTTTTCAAAAGGGCTCGGAGTTGGAGTAGGTGTGGGCCCCGGCCCTGGTCCTGTGTCAGGAATCGGCCCTCCAATCTTGTTTACAAAGCCATCAGCATTAATAGTTACAACCAGACCCTCTGTGGCCGGATCAGCGGGTTGCTGCAAGGTCACCATGTAGGTGGCCAGTCCCTGCATGCCGTCACCACCAATCTCACGAATGTAACCTGGTCCCCACATTACCGTCACGCCATCAACGAGTATTGTCGGCAACAAAGCCTGGGGCATCACAGTCCATGCCTTGGTCTCGCCTTGGACACACCAGCCCAGATTTGTGCCTGCCGAGTCGCAGCTTCTATTGCTCAGGAGTTTAATACCGATGAAGCTGTTCTTAATAAAATCAACGGTCATTCCAGATGATTGGCCTTGGGTAATTGCTCCGTCCATCGCTCCAAGCACAAGACTGAAGCAGCCGTCAGAGATGGAGTCTGCCGGAGCCGTGACGCCTACATACGTAACCTTAAACTGCCTGGCATCAACATGATCTGGACCAAAGAGCGCATATACAGTGGAGGCTGTAGCGCCGGCCACAAAAGTTAACAACAACGCCCCAATCAGGATGTATAACCTCTTACTTGTCCACCATTTCACCGTCATAACACACCCCCTTATCCGAGGATTCTTCGTCGTTGCATCAGGAGCAAGGAATCACATGCAGACAGTATTCCACTCCTAGGCGTTGACAAGTTCAGCGCGATTTAGTTCTCGCAACTGGAGGAACCGAATGACTTAAAGTGAACAAGGTGAACAGGAGGATTTTGACTAGAAACGACCGGATCTGCTTGCAATTCAGGTGGATTAAGGGCTGCATGCGAAGAGTGCATGTAGGTTGGCCGAAAGGAGGCCAACGAGAAGGACAGGTTTTATGGCGAAGAAAAACCCGCCCGCAGGAGCGTAATCAGCGCGGGGAGCCTCAACCGCACTGATTGCCTACGGGCAAGTGTTTATCCAGAAGGTTTCTACCGCATGTTGTACACGCGATAAACAGATTGGTAACTGTGTGGAACTATTTAGAAATAGCTATTTCTTAGCGCTGGTGCTGGTCTTCATCTTACTCAGATAGCCATCGATGCTAATGGTGACCACTGCACCCTCTGTGGCGGTGTCAAATGGACTAACTACAGTGACCCTGTAAGTCGCAAATCCGTTATAGCCGTCGCCATCCACAATCTGGGTAATAAATGCCGGACCAAACATCGCGCTAGTATCGTCCATTGGCAACGCAGCGTGAATCATCTGTGGCGTCACAGCCCAGGTATTCCGGCCTTCGTCAATGCACCAGCCCGCAAAGTCGCCTGACTCGTCGCAAGGCCGGTTCATCATCAGCCTGGTACCAATGAATCCGTTTCGAAGCATTGAAACGGTCATCTCCGATTTACGTTTGCCGACGAATTTTCCGTCCACCTGATTCATGACAAGGTCGCTAAGGCCCACGGGCATCTCATCCACAGGTCCTGTTACGCCAGCATAAGTAACACTAAAGTTCTTGGCCTGCACGTCGTGTCCCCGGAACATCGCGTTTGCCGTCGAACTAATTGTGCCAGCTAGTAGTGCTACGGCCAATACGGCGATAATAACTGAAGAGCGCCTACGCAAAATATGCCACTTCATCTTCTTCAACCTCCACGCTACCCTGATGTTTTATGCGACGCCAGATAGGCATATTCCCTTTCGTGAGGAACACACCAGAAAGCTACTCACCAATGACATTTGCACCACCGTATCGGATATCGCCAGTGAAATTGAGGGATTGCGGTTTGCAAAATGTTTTGAAAGAGTCGACCGCAGAAGTTAGAAGAGTGTGCCAATAATTCCACAGATGTAACAAATATTTAACATATCGGCAATATTCAGGAAACATACCAGCTACATAATAGATTTCAGATTACAAACAAGCCTTCAGTCTGACTGAGGTAATTGTCGCAGGAGCGGAAGCAAATGGGAATTGAAGCAATACTCGGTGGTGTAGTATTCATAGGGCTATTCGCGA
>CAJWRP010000214.1 GCA_913046025.1 uncultured Chloroflexota bacterium | reverse complement strand
CCATGGCGATCCATCCCTTGCCCTGGTCGCGTCCATGCACCCGGCCGTAATAAGCACCTGGCTTGAAGTGCCCGAAGCCCCCGAGCCCTATAAGAAGGCCTGGGGCGAGCAGAGTCGCTGGGTGTTCGATACCGCCAAGGAAGGCCACTGGTGGGGAACGATAATCTCCGAACCAGGCACAGGCGGCGACCCTTCCAAGAGTAAAGCCAAAGCCGTAAAAGACGCTGACGGCGACGGATACCGCATCACTGGTCAAAAGCACTTTGGCAGTGGTTCTGGCATGACGTCCTTCATGATTACTATTGCATTAGCTGAAGGCGAGAAAACGCCAGACAATTTCATATTCGACATGCGAGGAGTCCCCTGGGACGGCTCCACTGGCGCTACCCTTATCGCACCCTGGGACGGGAATGGCATGACGGCCACACAAAGCCACGGCATGGACTTCAGGAGTATGCCGGCAACTAGAGCAGCGTGGCCGGACCAGTCAGCCAGAAATAAGGTCCGTCAGGTGACAGGCAGGCCCGGTGGTCACACATTTACAGCTGTAATTGTAGGTGTAATCGAAAAGGCCATCGAGACTGCAGCAGCCCAACTGGAATCCAGGAAAGATTCAATGAAGGCCTTCGAGCAGGTGGAATGGGCCAGAGTTCAGATGGAGGGCTGGCTTATCCAACAGGCTTACGAAGGCGTGCTCCGGGATGTGGAGTCAGGAGCCGACGCGGCTCGCAGCGCACTGCTTTGCAAAGAAAGTGTTGCCGAGCTAGCAGAGTCTGTCATGCTGCGAATCACCAAGGTCCTGGGAGGACGGGCGTACTCAAGGAACCAGCCTTACGGGTTCTGGTTAGAAGACGTTCGCGCGCTGGGATTCCTCCGCCCACCCTGGGGATTTGCCTTCGAAAGGATCATCAACAGCACATGGTCATCCCGACTCTAAACCTAACAACGGATTGTATGAGATGAACCTCGTTCTCACCAATGCCAACGTAATTGACAGTGTTAACTCGGGCGTCAATTCCCTGGCATCTGTCACCGTGGAAAACGGTCGCATCGTCGAGGTGCTGGACTCTGGCCGCTCACCCACCACTAACAACGCAACGGTAATCGACTTGCATGGCTCTTACCTGCTGCCTGGGCTGTGGGACGTACATGTGCACCCCGAATACCCCGTGCCTCCAGGAACGACCATTGCTCAGCAGACGGCTTCTTTTGGGGCGGCGCTTTCCGAGGCGCTCACGGAAGGCGGTATCACTGGCGTCCGCTGCGGTGGCGCGGCGAACTTCATGGACGTTGCCTGGCGACGCATTTTCGATTCCGGCAGAATTGCAGGCCCTCGCGTATTCGCTAGCGGATACTTCCTCACAACCACAGGCGGCCACTTTCTGACATCTGGCCAGGCCCGGGAGTGCGACGGCCCCTACGGCTTTGTTCAGGCCATTCGCGAACAGATAAAGAACGAGGTCAACCACATCAAATTGAACCTCACCGGCGGAATCATGGGCCCGTTTTGGGACCGCCACTGGCACTCGTTTCTGCTCAAAGATGAGCTAGAGGCCGCATTTGAGCTGTGCCATCAGCGCGAATATAAGGTCATGGCCCACGCCGCAAACCCCGACGCCGTAAAGCAAGCGCTACGACTTGGCGCGCATACCATCGAACATGGGTACATCATGGACGATGAATGCATCACGCAGTTTCAGGCCAGCGACACCTGGTACGTCCCTACCCTGGCAATATCACACCTGACCCCGGAGCAGGCCACCAATCAGTGGGAACAAAATTGGGTGGAGTATCGCCAAACTGCTCCTGACCTATTGGCCAGAGCTGATGCCGCGTCGGACGAGCATCGCAAGTGGTTTAGGGCCGCACTGGATAGTGGGGTGAAGATGGCGCTGGGTTCGGACATCCGCCCGCTTAAAGAGGCCGCTCTGCTGGAGCTAGGCCTTTGGGTTAGAGATGGGGCCACGCCATGGCAGGCGATTCAGGCTGCGACCAAGAACGCTGCTGAGCTCTGCGAGGTTGGAGATGACCTGGGAACCATTGAGGAAGGAAAGCTTGCCGACATGATCGTGGTCTCTGCAAATCCTCTGGACGACATCAACAATATCCGCAAGCTAGAGCTGGTTTTCAAAGAGGGAAAGTTAGTCTCGGACAAGCGATAAGCTAGCCTATAAACTGCTTCTTGTAAGTCTGCGCATATCACTGGTGCTGGCCGCATAAGCGCAGCAGCGTGCGTATCCATGTAGGAAGACCAATCTCCACCTCCCATCGTGTGTCCTCTGCGATGTTCGTCAGAATCCACATATAGCTCATCGCCTGATGAAGTGCGCCCAGAGGTTTGCTGGCATCGTAGGCCTGAATCAGGCGGTCCATTGGCTCATGTTTCATCCACGGCTGTAGATAGGCATCCCTGATGCGAATGGCAACCGACTCATCGCCCTTGAACACATTGTCATCGAAGACAGTGCTGGCCATGGTAGCCATATCGAAGAACGGGTGCGAAATGCAGGCATCGGTCCAGTCGAAGAAAACAAGGTCACCGCTGTCGTTGACGATAATATTGCCGCCAAGGTCTCCATGTACCAGCGAGTGAGGAATTTTGAAATCCGCCAGTTGAGCGCACATGAACTTGAGACGCATGGGAAGACCTTGCAAAGCATCAATCTCGTCATTTGACAACCCTTCGGTCCTGCCAGCCAGCATCTGCGTCGAGACAGCTATCAGCGGATCAATAAGGTCTACCATGCGGCGAATCGACCTATCGGGTACCCCCATCTGCAACCAGGAACGCGCACGGTCAGCCTGTTCCACCTGCGTCTCGGCGTGGGTGCGGACTGCCTTTTCCCATAATTCAATATCTGGATTTTCTACAAGACGCGTGCCGCCAAAATCTGACATCAGGATCCAGCCTCTATTAGCATCATACGAAAGTAAGGGACTGGCTCCTTTGGGATACTCCTTGGCCATTTCTCTCATCACGGTCCCTTCGTGCAACATGAACTGGGGCACTGCTTTGAAGTAAACACCTCCTGAGGTGGTTGCCGCCCGCATGACTGAGGACAGGGTCCAAGACCGCACCTGCTCTGGAGGTCCCTCTCTTGTGATCCCCTTTTCGGCCAGGGACTGGTCAATCCAGCTGATGGCTTCGTCCCACCAACCGAGGGCGTACCAGGCTGCATGGGATTCCGAAGACCGGGTGAAGCTCTCCGCCCAGGCACTCAATGCCATTCGATCATCGGCGTGGGACAGCGACAGATCACCAAGCTCAAGCGCATCGGTCCATATTGCGCCTTCGGGAATGGCATCGGCATCACCGTGGTGCTCCAGCACGTAGGCGCGCACTGTGCCATCGCCGTCCTTGCTTGGCCGCTGGAACAGGCATCTCAGCAGGCTGGTGCTCAGACCATACTGCTCGCTCATGGCCTCATTCAAGACGCTTGCGGTAAGCACCTTTGCATCGGAGCCATCTGCGTCTCTGGCAATCCTGGGTAGCTTCCAATCCTCTCCATGGCGTAGGAGCAGGATCTTATGACCTTGGCCGTCACCACCATAACCGGCGCGTACGACGATGGCGAGATGCTGAATAACCACCTCGCCGTCTGAATTGGCTGAGGTTGGGGTCATTGTCTTCTAATGCTAAGCAAAGCCGCCCCGATGGGAGAACTCGGCCTCTTCGTTGGTGATGAATTCCAACAACGCAGCCTGACCATTCTCGGTGGCGTTACGCGCTCGCTGTATTGCAGCCGCAACATCTCCTGGATCTTCCACGCGCTCTGACCAGCCGCCCATGGCGCGTCCCAGGTCGGCATAGTGGCCTCCCAGATCGCGGGTGGCATACAGCTCGTGGGAGGAGGCCATGTGTGATATCTCGATGGCCATGGTGGAGTTATTGAACACCACAGTCAGTATGGGTATGTTTGCGCGGACCGCCGTTTCGAAGTCCAGACCCACCATTCCAAAGGCAGCATCGCCCATGAAGTTCACGACGAACTTGCTTGGGTCGGCCAGCTTGGCTCCCATGTTGAGGCCCAGACCAGTGCCCAGGCCGTGGGACTTGCCCCAGCCAATGTAGCTTCGTGGTCCGCCTGCCTGATAGAAGGGCATTATCTGGTCGCGCGGGCTTCCGGAGTCGTGGGTGACGATGGCTTCATTGGGATCGACCATCTGCATGAACTCCCAGATGACCCTGTATGGTGTCATGGGAGTCTGGTTAGAAGTCAGCTTGGGCAACCACTCGTCTAACCACTCCTGACGAATGCCTGCAATCTCATTTGCCACGTCGTTGGTCGTGCGGTCTCGAGTACTCAGAAGGTCCTTGGACGCATCGATGAACTGGCGGAGAACCAGTTTGGCATCCCCGATAATCGGGTAGTCCGCCACGTAGTTCTTGTCGATATCTATTGGATCGTTGGTGGCGTGGATGATCGTCTTCTGGCCAGGAATCGGCATAACCATTCCGTGTTTGGTCAGGCTGGTGCCTATGGCTAGCACAACGTCCGCCCTGCTCACGAACTGGTAACAGGCTCGATTCATCACGCCGGTACCGCTTCCCAAAGCGAGAGGATGCTTTTCTGGAAAGGCGCTCTTGCCCAACATCGTCGAGACCACTGGCACCTGCAGAAGCTCTGCCAACTCGATAAGATCGTCCGAGGCTTCTGCGTACAAGACACCCTGACCGGCCAGGATGATCGGATTGTCAGCTTCTAGGAGTGCTTTGGCGGCGTCCAGAACGTCCTGCGGATTGCCTTCCGAAGCCGTAAATTTAATCGGCGTGTAAGAATCAACGCGGGAGGCATCAACCTCGGCGGTGGCTATATCAGCGGGAATCTCTACCATGACCGGCCCGGGCCTGCCACGCTTGAGCGCCGCAAAGGCCCTGCGCATGGTATCAACAGCCGTCGCCGGAGAGTTCAGCTGCTCGATGTACTTGGTGACGTCCGCATAGCTCTTCATGGAGCTAAATAGAGGGTAAATGCCCTGCCTGTCCATGGGGTGCCCCAAAGGCAGCAGCAGCATTGGCACGCCGTCAGAGAAGGCCGTGGCCACGCCAGCAAAGGCGTTCTCTGCGCCAGGGCCGTACTGCATGGCAAATGCGCCGGGAGGATTGCCGTTGGTGACACGAGCATAGCCGTCGCCTATGCCAACGCCGACACGCTCCTGCCTGCATATGATGG
>CAJWRP010000213.1 GCA_913046025.1 uncultured Chloroflexota bacterium | reverse complement strand
GAGACCGTGTTGCGCGCTGTGAAAGGTGCGGCCTGGGGCCTTCTGGTCATAGATCCATCTCTCACAAAAGTCTTAACGCCCAGACAGGGCCAAGCGCTGGCCAGGCTGGTTCCAACGCAGTTAAAGTGCCTGGAACTGTTGGTTCAAGGATTTTCCAACCATGCTATCGGCCGGGAACTTGTGATGAATGAGGCCGAAGTGCAGGACAACCTGTCTCAGATCTATAAGAGGCTCTTGATAGACATGCGCGGCGACGTAGACCCGAGGGTAGCGGCCGTTCGCACTTATCTGGAGCAGACTAACGGCAACTAAAGTCCCCTTTTCTACTCCTACACCTGATCACTTATCACTATTTTCGGTTCATAGAGCTTAATAATGCTGCGCGTAATGATCGTGGACGACCAGGGTGACATGCGCCAGATGTTGAGAAAAATCCTGGAAATGGAAGCTTAAAAGCTTACTTATTATATTCCTCTAAACGCCTATGCTATGTGCAGCGTAGGTATTTGTAGTACCACCCGCGCTGCCTAGGTGTTGTGAGAGCTTTGGGGCGTCAAAGCTCTCACAATCACCAATAACCTAGAGGAGGCTAGGCACTAAGGGAGATAACCTGTTTGCTCCAAAGGTTGACACCTTAATGTCCATAACCGCCGTTCTTGTGGGTGAAGGTCGTCCTCAGTCGAATCCCTCTACGATTGCCCTCTCGCGATTCAACGGTTCTTTCCCTTCGCCAACGGCCCGCCGCCGCCTCACCCGGGCACCCGAGTTCAGCACTAAGGCGGTTTGATTGGCTGAATTACCTCTGATAGCAGTAAAACCCCGATGCTGATAATCTAGTGCCCTCTGGTCCGAATCACGGATTTTGATTGAACTAACGTTGGAAAAGAGGCAGAGATGAAAGTAACAGGATTCACGACAAAAGTAGTAAGCGTGCCGAGAGATTCAGGTCCGCTTGGAGATGGACTAGCCTCGCTGGCATCTAATTTCATTACGCTAGAGCTACATACTGACGAGGGCATCGATGGTATTAGTTATGCAGGTTTCACCAGCTCCGTGATGGTGCCCGCCCTTAAGGCATCGCTGGATGCTTTATGTGAGCAGGTTATTGGAGAAGACCCCATTAACGTGGAGGCCATTAACCACAGTTTGACTACGTTGGCTGGTAGCGGTTCACCGGCTGGCCTGGCAACACGGACGGTATCCGCCATCGACGTCGCTATTTGGGACCTGAAGGGCAAGGCCCTGGGCGAGCCTGTATACCGGTTACTAGGCGGATTCAGAGATCGGGTGCCAACTTACTACAGCGGCAAGCTATGGAGGCCATACTCTTTAGAGGAGCTCGCAGAGAGTTCGGCTGAGCTGGTTGCCCAGGGATACAAGGCCATGAAATTCCGCATGGGCGCTGAGGACACAGCGGCCAAAGAGATCGCCCGGATGCAGGTCATGCGGGAGACCGTAGGCCCGAATATCGATGTGATGCTGGACATCAATCAAGGCTGGGACGTAAACACGGCCATATCCATTGGTCGGGAGCTGGCCGCGTATGACCTGTACTGGCTGGAGGACCCCACGCACTACAGCGACTTCGAGGGCCTTTCCCGAATCGCCGACGCGCTAGACACTCCTGTGGCTGCTGGCGAGTATCACTACGGCATTATGCCGTTCCGATACTTGCTGGAGCATAGGTCCATCGATATCGTCATGGTCGACCTGCTGCGCGCTGGTGGCATTACTCAGTGGATGAAGGTCGCGCATATGGCAGAGGCTTTCAATCTGCCGGTGGTCAGCCATTTGGCACCGGAGTTCCTTATGCACGGTATGGCCGCCATTCCCAACGGCATCTACACAGAGTTGATGCCTTGGGCATATCCCCTATTTAAGGAGGAGCCCACAGTCGAGGATGGCATGCTAGTCTTGCCCCAGTCACCTGGCTTCGGAATAGAGTTCGACGACGAGGCCCTGGAGCGCTTCGCGGTGAACTAGACCTGTTAATTTAAAACCCTTAGAGAAAAAAGAGCCTGGCCGAAATCATCGTGAGGCGACTGACTTGGCCGGGCTCTTTTAGGCAACATAACTTTAGCGCAGCCACCGCAGAAACCCCTTCCCCGTTAACTCCATCTAGGCATGATATTTCATCAGATTCCTACTATCTTTTTTGAGTACTTGAAATACCTAACATCGGCGCGTACAGGCAATTATTCATTGCGCCAAAGAGTTGTAAATAAGCCAACTTACATCGCTTCTGCTATAGTGGCTAACCTACTCAGTTACCTCTGCAGAAAGCGTGGACTAGCTAATTCAAAGCGAATCACGAAAGCGCCCGTTCTACGGCTGGTACGTTGTCGCCGCTGCTTCCATTCAAGGCATGTTCGGTAACGGCACCGTCTCCTCCGGCTTCTCTATCTTCTTCCAGTCCATCCGCACGGACCTCAACGTAAGCTATACCGCAATGTCCCTGGTCTTCAGTTTATCCCGGGCGGAAGGCGGCCTTGGCGGACCTCTTGTCGGCTGGCTGGTCGACCACTACGGTGCCAGAAGAATGATCCTCATAGGCGGCATCACGGCCGGCATAGGCCTCATCCTGGTGTCTCGTGCCACAATATACTGGCAGTTCATCGTACTCTTTGTTGGCGTTGTGTCTGTCGGCAAAACTGCCGGCCTGGGACAGACCTTAATGGCCGTCGTGAACCAGTGGTTCGTCCGAAGAAAAGGCGTCGCCCTGTCTACCTTAATGACCAGTTTCGCTGGTGGCGGGGCCATTGTTGTACCGCTTTTAGGTTTAGGTATCGCAACCATTGGGTGGCGGGACACCCTAATGTATGCGGGCATTTTCATCGTTTGCATAACCATACCCATTGCCAAGGTAATCCGTAGTCGGCCTGAGGACATCGGGCAAGGCCCTGACGGAGACCCAATAGAAGTAGAGAGTCCACTAGAGGGAAGCCAAGACAGTTCAACGGTCGCTAAACCCAAATCAGACTCCGGCACTGATGGCCCTGACTTCACCGTGAAACAGGCCATCAAGACCTCAGCATTCTGGCTTCTCCTGCTTGGTCTGACAATTCGAGTATCAGCCACCAACGCCGTTGTTATTCACATATTCCCGATCCTGGAAGATAAAGGATATGAGGCTCAGCAGGCTGCTTTGATAGTCTCGGCCATGTTCTTCATTTCCATCCCGCTCCGGTTCGGCATGGGTGTTGCTGGTGATTACATGTCGCCCCGGAAGCTGCTCTTCGTTGGCATGAACGGCGGCGCTTTGGGCCTGCTGTCGCTATACCTATTAGACGGACTACCTTCCCTAATTCTGTTCGTCATTGGATTCTCGCTGATAGAGGGAGTCACGTCCGTCAACTGGCTCATGGTCGGAAACTACTTCGGGCGCAGCAGATTTGCCAGCATAATGGGCTTCATGAGCCTGTTCCATAATGCTGGCATGATGATATCGCCAATCTTCAGCGGATGGATTCGCGATACGACGAATAGCTACGACATAGTCATGCTTACTTTCATGCCCATATATGTCTTGGGCTCCCTAACATTCCTGCTGGCCAACAGGCCTGTCCACCCATCTGTTAATGGGACCACATCTAATGAAACAGCATCAGGTCGACCCACCACTATGCCCTAGTTCGGTTGTAGTCCTGAGGCGGCTCCAGTACCCGTTCCAACAACTAACGGATCTCGCGATACCAGGCCGGGAGCTTATCTTCGTTACCTACCCAGGTGGATTGGCAAGAGCAAGATACGGCGTCTGGAACAGCTGCCACGGCGGCCCGCACTATAGGACCCAGCTCTTCAGGCGAAATCATTACCCAGTCACGTTCTCCCTCTTCACCAGCAATGTCGCAGATCCAGCAAATACCCGCAAAGCACATCTCCAACTCCCGGAAGTAGACGACTTCTGGATAGACAGTGGTGCAGATGATATCTGCACCAAGACGGCGATACGCTTCAATTTCTGCGGGTGTCTCGTCATGCGGCCCCTGCACACAGATATTCACTGCCTCTTCGATCACGCGCCTATCGCTGTTCTCCCGGGACGCAGCGGCCAGAGCACTGCGCATCTCTGGACAAAATGGCGTCTTCATATGGGCTCTGGGCCAACGGGGCTCGCCAACAAATATCGTCGTAGGAACTCGCTCGACCATACGGATGTAATCGCTGTAAATCACCAAATCGTTGTTTTGGATATCTCGTCCTACGCCACCAAAGCCATTCATGGTAATGACCCGGCGTACACCCATACTACGAAACGCCAGTGCATTTGCAGGGTGATTTACAACATCAGAAGCTAGATTGTTTTCCCACCCAAAACGCCGAATGTAGGCAATTTCCTGGCCCGCAATGGTGCCTCTAAGCAAGGGGACATCACCGAATCGAGTTGTTACAACGGTTCTTTCATCTTGAGTCTCCAGAACGCTTTCATACTGAGCTGCCCCTAGAATTCCAATCATCCTTGTCCATCTCCTCTCAAATATAGAATAATCACGTTGTTCACTATACTCCACAACCCCGTGGCAAGCAGTTACCACACTGCAAACTTGTCATCAATTAGACTTAAGCAGTTTGGCCAAATTTGGGTGGTATTTCGGACGTTTACCGACCTTATAAGACTATACGCCAAGCAAGGGCTTGGTTGACAAAAGTCGAGCCAATCTGCTATTGTCTCCGCCAGCGTAATTTAAATGTTTTACGTCCATATATTGATATATCACTAGTCCGTTAATTAACTTCTAAGTTTAGTTAAGGCAAGAAATTCCTGGGAGTTCTGGATTCTTATTAGCTCGGCACCACAATGAATTACTCTATAGATCAGGGTCACCTTATCTAAATGCCTCATAATTAATATCTAAGTGAGGCTAACAATAGCAGTAGGAGGATTGCACATGAGGTCCTGGAGAAATCGCAGACGAGGAGGCCTAATGACTTTAATAGTCAGCATGGTCTCGCTCGCGATAATTGCAGCTGCGTGCAGCGGCTCTGAACCGGCAGCCCCAGCGGCACCGTGACCAGCAGCGCGATCACTACGGCGCGGGCAGCGCCACCGGCACCGACAACAACCGCCGGCCCCTGTTGGGCCCGCCAACCGGAGGCACCGTCGCTTAGGTTGGTCATGAAGCCATAGCTGTCGGTATTAGTCCCCAGAAGTTCCCCCTCTGGCCCAACAGTCACGGTGTTAACC
>CAJWRP010000212.1 GCA_913046025.1 uncultured Chloroflexota bacterium | reverse complement strand
CCTATCGATGCCTTAATTCTAAGTCTTCGGAACGCATGTTCGCAAGTTGCACTGGGAAATAGGATTGCTTCAAATTGGCTGCCGCAGGTTAATGATGACGTGGGCATCGGATATGCGCAATTATCCCCGCGGTTGTTCGACATAGGTTGTTAGCCTCGTCAAACTAAATTTATAGACTTACAAGATCATGAACACGTCTAGGGGGATGTAGGGAGCCCAAACACATGATTCGGTTATTCGCAACTGGCGCGATCATATTGGGCGCTCTTATTTTGTCTTGCAGTAGTGAAAAGAGCGCACCTGATTCTGATTTTGTCGACACGCCCACCGTGGCGCCATCCTTTTAATAATACAGCACCGGCGCCTGCTATAGGGCTTCGGATACGCCCATAACAGTGCTGAATCCTGCAACGCCATCGCCTGCTACGAAGCGTTCGGTTCCGCCTCCAGAGTTGCTGGAAATTGCCGGAGGCAAGCAGGCCTGCGGGCAGGGCCACTACTGCTAGAGGGGTGAGCGAGGGGCACCGATCTGCGGAGACATCATTGGAATTACGACGGCGCTTGATCCTCTGGTGACTCCCTCACATTTTACAGTCCGCTTCCACCTGTCGTTCGCTTAGCCTGTGATGGAAGTGCAACTGACGGTTTTCCCGGTAACGCTGGAACAACAACTGGCGTGAAATGCTCTGGGTTTGCGGTGGTGGCGTCCCGAATTGGAAGGAAGGGAAGAGTTCACACTAAAACCAGAGAATGCGAAATTTATCGATCTTTCACTTGGGACAGATCTTCATGTTCTATCGCTGTTCGTTTGTGTTGAAGGTAAAGGTGACTCCAGTTATAGTTTCCTGATGGAAGCAAAATAGGCTGGATTTACAGCTGAATTATTGAAGGGATTTCGGAAGGGCGTTTTCAGCATGCGATGCTGGTCTAGAAAACAAGAAGCCCCGCCGAAATTAGTATCATTCGTGGACAATATGCGGACGTATTTGTAGTCAAAGCAGCTACATCTCTGCTAGCTTGTGCAAATCAAAGTCAAGACTTAGGCGGCCACCGTGCCGTTGATGGGGTCGTGGGGCAGAATTATACGCAAATGGGCGTTCGCATAAGCGAACGCCCATTTTGCAATTAGATCAGTGTTGAGCTTACCGGCGCTCCTTGATGCGCGCCGATCTGCCGGACCTGCCTCGCAGGTAGTAAAGCCGTGCTCTGCGGACCTTTCCTCTGCGGGTAACGGCCACCGATTCCACGTTAGGGGAGTTGATGAGGAAAGTTCTCTCCACTCCGACCTCATGGGCAACACGTCGCACTGTGAAGGACTCGCCTGGTCCCCCGCCGCGCCTACGGATTACGACACCCTGAAACGCCTGGGTCCTGGTGCGCTCACCTTCGGTCACTCGAATGTTCACCCGGACGGTGTCACCGGGCTGGAACTCTTCTATATTCTCGTTGGGCTTAAGAGCGATTAGCTCATAGGCTTCCATGGGTAACTACCTACCATAATTTCATCATCTGAAATTCAGAGCGATATTATGATACGGCCATAGGTCGAGGTGTGCAAGGGATATTAGAGGCAGTGATATAATTTTTGTGACTTCATTTTAGGAGATTGTTATTGCCGGACATATCTGCGCTGATATTTGACTTCCACGGCGTTATTTTGGATACGGAGTCGTTCTGGAACGGTTCGTGTGAAACCAGTCCATCGGTGCGGCCTGGAAGAGGTTCGACGTTCACAGTCACCTGTCAGAACTTTGCGGCTGTGACATCGATAGAGTCGCTATGCTGACCGAGATGCGTAGCCGGTACCTGCCTCAGATAGATGCCAATCCAGTCATGCCGGGCGTTGTGGACTACATTAGGGGTGCGTAATCCTTGGGATTGAATGTCGGACTGGCGACAAGCTCAGACAACGCCTGGGTGGGGACTATCTGTCCGGCAGGGCGCTCCCGGGCTATTTTGGTTCCATAATTTCCAAAGAAAACGTGACCAGCGCGAAGCCCGGCCCTGAGAGCTAGATCTAGGCTGCGGGTAGATTAGGTGCTGAGTCAGTAAACTCTATTGCTATATAGGACTCACTTAAAGGCGTGACGGGGTTGAAGAGGGCGGCTATGAACTGCGTTGTTGTTTAGAACCTTATGACAGCGAGTATGGATTTCAAGTGCGCTGATCTGCGATTGAATGCCCTATCTGCCATGTCATTGCAGGCCCTGCTCGACAGGTTTTCACAAGCTGGCTAAATCGAGACCCAGTATTTCTTCAAGCCTTCCAAATTCCTCATGTACACTCGGTTTACGAGCGTATAAGCGGCTTTCGCTCGGGAAGCCGCACTCGAATTTACTGTTGAGGAGGCGATCAATGGACTTGCTGGTGTTGTCAGGCGGAAGGCACCCTTATGGGAAAACTACTCCTATTCTGGTCGATTTTCTTCACGCGGCTGGCCATCAAATTCAGGTTACGGAGAACTCAAGCGTCCTGATCTCTGAGAGGCTACTCGGGTACGATGGGGTGGTCTACAAAACCCGCCGCGAAGCCGAACTGACATTAACCAGGGAAGAACAGATCGAGCTGACGCGTTTCGTCGGCGGTGGTAGAGAGTTCATATGCTTGCATATCTCAGGATGTCGGCCGGAAAGTTGGCCTGAGTACCACGGCGTCTCTGGCGGAGGCTGGATCACTGGAATCTGCGATTTTATTACCAACGATGAGCTTTACATAGAATTAGGATTGAAGACAGGCAATCAGGTATTCATGACGGCTGATTTGGGCGGCCAAACGTACCCGATGGCCTGGACTCGTTCCTATGGCTATGGCAAAGTGTTCCAAACGACCTGGGTAGCTTTCAGTCGATTATGTTTCAGCAGTTAGTGGTTAATGCGGTTGATTGGGTCATCAGCACCAGTTAATTGTTTCCTACTGGTGGAGTACCGCAGCCAGTCTTTTAGCAGGTAGGTAGGAATTCTCTTATAGTGAATTCTTCAGCCCCGTTGCCCCTTGGCTAAGTATGGTACAATCGCAGAAAAATCAGCCTATTTAGACGAAAAGCTGCGGTATGCCAGCGGTAAAGCATAGGAGGTAATTGAATGCCTAAGCTAAGCGGGCTAGGCCACGTGGGAATTTACGTTAACGACCTTATGAACCAGCGAGACTTCTATTCCAGAGTCATGGGTCTGGTTATAACGGACGAAGATCTGGAACAGCGCGGCATGGTTTTCATGAGCGCCAACCCTGAAGAAGAGCATCACGAATTTGTCATCATGAAGGGCCGGAACGTTGCTGCCGACGCCAAGATGGTGCAACAGCTATCCTTCAAAGTAGACTCTCTGGCTGAGCTAAAGAAATTCCATACTACATTCAAAGAAGAGAACGTCAAGATTCTTCGAACGGTTAGTCATGGCAACGCCTTTGGCATGTACGCCTCCGATCCAGAAGGTAACACTATAGAGGTCTATTACAGGACAGGATTCCCTGTTCCTCAGCCCCATGGCGATGTCGTAAATCTAGACGACTCGGAAGAGGACCTGATCGCAATAGCGAAAGCCGCCATCCCAGCCTAGCTCTGAGATAGCTTGAATTAATGGGGCAGGTTTAATAGCCTGCCCCTGTTTATTATCTGGTACCTTATGAATATGCAGAATAACGATCTGGTCTCCCGGATTAACAACGCACGAGTCTATGGCCTGCCGGTTCAGTTCGTAGTGGTGGTAGTTCTCGCTTTTGCTATGACGATTTTCTTTGGCGCATGGGCTGCAGACGCTCGTATAGAGGCCCGTAATCAGCCCTTTGCGCAGGCTGGCACAGGTACGGGGCAATTCGATTTCAATACGTACTCTAATCGTGACCTGGCGGGCTCGCTGGCTGGATCTGGAGAGGGTGAGGAACAGGGTTGGGAACGGGCATTTCTGTTCGCCTGCCCACTGCACTGATTCAGTTCAAGGGGTCAATCTAAGTGGCACTGGGTCTTAATTTGGGCAGGGGAGGCGGCAACGACGACGGTGGACGTGTTTTCTACGCCCACTATGCCTGGGTAATCGTCGCAGTTATAGCCATCATGCAGATGGTTGGGACCTCTGTCCGAATGGCTTTCGGTGTATTTATCGATCCCTTGGAGCAGAGCTTTGGTTGGAATCAGGGAACCATTACCCTGGCCTACGCCATTACCAGTGTGGTCACCGCGTTGGCCTCACCCTTTGCCGGATGGTTCGGCGACCGCTACGGTGCCCGTAAATCCATGTCGCTTGGAACTGTTCTTTTCCTCTTTGGCATGGTGCTGACCGGTTTTATCTCGCAGCCTTGGCACCTGTATCTATACTTTGGGCTTCTTCTAGGTATTGCCCAGGCCATATTCCTCGTGCCTCTCATTCCCGCAGCGATGCACTGGTTCAGGCGTCACCTGGGTGTTGGAATGGGCCTGATTATGGCCGCGTGGGGACTTGGTCCTGCGCTGGCAGCGCCTATCATAGGCGCGATGATCCAGTATATGGACTGGCAAAGGGCGTTCATGGCCCTGGGTGTCGGCTCCGCGCTGATAATGGCAGTGCTGATCGTCTTGTTCCGAGACAGACCAGCGGACCGAGGTATTTTGCCTTATGGCTTTCAGTCAGGCGATCCGCTTCCTGAGACGGTCATGGTGAACCCCCAGCGGACCAAGGAATTCAACGGCTACATGCGGCGCACTGCTGCATACTGGAACCTAAGCTCCATTCACTTTCTGGGGTGCGTCGGTCATGCAGTAATCCTGGTGTACATAGTGCCGCTGGCCGTCAGCGAGGGCCTATCTCTGGTAACGGCTGCGGCATTGCTTACCGTAATGTCAGCCGTAAGCATACTTTCAAGAATCGCCGTGCCTGTACTTTGTGAGAATCTGGGTACGCGTATCGTTATGGCTGTCTTTTACTTTTTGCAAGGAATTACGGTTGTGTTGCTGTTCTGGACGCACGATCCACTGATGTTCTACCTGTTCGCTGTGCTGTTTGGCATCGGATACGGCGGAGAGACCGGCGGTTTTCCTATATTGAATCGCAAGTACTACGGACAAGCGCCTACTGGTTCACCATACGGAGTGCAGATGCTGGGTGCTGGACTCGGAATGGCGTTGGGAGGCTGGATTGGCGGGCCGATTTACGATATGACAGGTAGCTATAACATCGCCCTGATGATATCCGTGGTTGCTAGCATTGCCGGAATGTTCAGCATCCTCTTGTTGG
>CAJWRP010000211.1 GCA_913046025.1 uncultured Chloroflexota bacterium | reverse complement strand
ACTCCACGTTGAGTCGCTTCAGGGATAGCAAATCCCCTTTGGTGTCCTCCAAGATATTCTTGTAACTAGAGAATCTGATCGTGCCGTCGTAGTAATCATCTTCTGCGTCTTCTAGTAGTTCCAGCTGCTCCTGATAATTGGCCCGGTCTCTGTCGAACCTTTCCTTTCGATCATTGTATTTTGTCTTGATCGCCTCATAGTTGGCGGTTACCACGTAGTCCTCTGGATATATGTCCTCGATGAATGCCAGTAGCTTTCCCTTAACGTTGCTAATGGGCACACGGCAGCTGTCCACCGTATAGTTATTGTCGCCCTGGGTTACGAACCAGTCGTTGCCAATATCCACGACGCGATGCAAAATTGTCGAGCCTGTCATAGTGCGATCTGTGAGGCAGTCCTGTCGTTGAAAACTGATGATGTCGCCCTTTTGAATGTCTCGATGCTTCAGGTTGGTCTGCATTATGACAATGTCACCGCAGTGTAGGACTGGCAGCATGCTACCCGTGCAGCCCAGTGCAAATGTGTTGATCTCTACATCAGGGCGCAATAGATAGCCCTCCGTAAGCGTTGCCAGTTGCTTGACCTTGGTGACCAGCGCGTCTCGTTTGACGATAAGGGCGTTGATCTCCGCCTGAACCTCTGCCTCCGAGTTAAGGCTCACCTGTGCCTGCAAATCGGCAACCAGCGAATCCAGAACTGTTTTGGCCTTGTTCGCCCGGCTCAGTTCGGTGTCAAGGTTGCTGGCCTCTTGTTGGCTGTCCTCAAGTTCAGCATCCCGCGAAGCAAGGCTTTGCTTTAAGTCGGCGACGTTGGCCTCACTAACTGCGAATTTTTGAATCAAGCCTTCGACTTCCTGACTTAGCCCTTTGATCTCCTCATCCCGGGCTTCTAAGTTGTCTGAAAGAGTAGTTATTGACTCTTCGGATTCGGCAAGCTGGTCCGATTTTTCAGTAAGTGTTAATTCTGTTCCACTCAAGAGGCTCTTGCTGTCCTCTAGCTCACCCTGCAACTCTGTAATGTCTCGCCCCAGAGCCAGAACCACCTTGGCAGTCACCGTAGACGCGTCCTGAAGCTCAGAAATGCGAGCCTGCATGCCTGTAACGCTATCTTGCATACCGATAAGATCAGCCTTCCGCCCTTCCAAGTCGGTCGCCAGGGCGTCAAACTGCTCCTGCGGCACACCACAGGCTATGCTGAACAGAAGGAATAACGCGGAAGTAAGGGCAATTGTTTTCTTCTTCATATCTGGCTCCTTACCAAGGGGACCTTGCAGCTTTGGACGCCTTACTGGCTCGAGGCGGCGGGCGACAATCACTAACAAAACAATCGTATCAAAGGGGAGTAGCGAGTCCTTTGGGGAATATTGTCGCTATATAGACGTTTCTGGTGATGTAGTCCTTATCCAAATTGTCCTAGACCACCTTTAGTTACCGGTGTTACCATAGTTATATGGAATCTAAGTTCACACGTAACTTCTGTATAATTGCGCATATCGATCATGGCAAATCCACCTTAGCGGACCGTCTGCTGCAGTACACAGGCGCCGTTGAGGAGCGGGACATGGTCGAACAGATCCTGGATAGTATGGACCTGGAGCGAGAGCGCGGCATCACCATCAAGGCGCAGGCCGTGCGCCTTGATTACAAGAGCGACTCTGGGCAGGAGTACCAGTTTAACCTCATCGACACCCCTGGCCACGTCGACTTCTCCTACGAGGTCTCCCGAAGCCTGGCTGCATGTGAGGGCGCCCTGCTTATAGTGGACGCTACACAGGGTATTCAAGCTCAGACTCTGGCTAACGTCTATCTGGCGATGGAGCACGACCTGGAGATTATCCCCGTCATTAACAAGATCGACCTGGAGGTAGCGGAGCCGGAACGGGTTGCCAATGAGGTAACGCAGGCCTTTGGCTTCAAGGACGACGAGGTTGTCTTTGCATCTGGCAAGTCCGGCGAGGGCGTTAAAGACATACTCGAAGCCATCGCGGCACGCGTCCCTCCGCCCGAGGGCTCGGATACGGCTCCTCTAAGGGCAATGATATTCGACTCCAAGTACGATACTTACAAAGGCGTTATCGCTTATGTGCGAATCGTTGAAGGCGAGGTGCCGTCGGGTAGCCGCGTCAGCGTGATGTCCAACGGGAACCAGAGCGATGTGTTAGAGGTGGGCATATTCAAGCCCAAGCCAACCAGTGTCCCAAGCCTAAAGGCAGGGGAGGTTGGGTACATTGCGACCGGGTTCAAGAGCGTGGGTGATGCCCCGGTGGGCGACACTATTACACTGGCTGCCAATGGCGCAACAGAGGCGCTGAAAGGTTATCAGCCTCTCAAGCCCATGGTCTTCGCTGGGCTCTATCCAGCTGATGGCGAGGAGTATTTAGACCTTCGTGTGGCGCTGGAGAAGCTTCAACTTAACGATGCCGCATTGACCTTCCAGCCTGAGAACTCCATGGCGCTGGGTTCGGGATTCCGCTGCGGATTCCTCGGTCTGCTACACATGGACATAGTTCAGGAGCGACTGGAACGCGAATACGACCTCACTCTTTTGGCGACAGCGCCCAGTGTGGCGTACAACGTTATTTTCACCGATGGCCATACTGAAGAGATCGACAGCCCTGCCAAGCTACCGGATAGCTCGTACATTGTGTCCATTGAGGAGCCGTGGCTTGATCTGAGTATCATCGCGCCGGCCAACTTTATTGGGCCTGTCATGGAGCTGGTACGCTCACGCCGTGGTGAGCATACGCGCATGGAGTACCTGCAAAACGAGTCCAGCGGAGGTACCTCTGCTCCCAGGGTGTTGATGGAGTTCAACGTGCCTCTTTCTGAGGTGCTGATCGATTTCTTCGACCAGCTTAAGGCGCGCACTCAGGGCTACGCCTCCATGGACTATTCAGTTACGGGTTACAAGCCAGGCAAGCTATCGAGAGTGGACATTCTGGTCAACGGTGACCCGGTGGACGCCCTTTCGATCATTGCGCATCGAGACAATGCCTACTATCAGGGTAGGGAACTGGTTACAAAGCTCAAGGAGCTGATTCCCAGGCAGCTGTTCGAAGTGCCAATCCAGGCCGCCATTGGCCGTAAGATCATCTCTA
Organism: uncultured Chloroflexota bacterium; assembly: GCA_913046025.1. The sequence continues at coordinate 2,125 of CAJWRP010000211.1, read as the reverse complement.
GGGAGACTATCCGTGCGTTGCGCAAGGACGTTATTGCCAAGTGCTACGGCGGCGACATAACTCGCAAGCGCAAGCTCCTTCAAAAGCAGGCCGAGGGCAAGAAGCGCATGAAACGGGTTGGCAACGTAGATATACCCCAAGAAGCCTTCCTAAGTATATTGAAAGTAAGTAAATAGTCATTAGTTGTTAGTTGTTAGTCCCTTTGCCATGCGAAATACTAATAACTAACCACCAATAACTGAAAACTAGAAATCTCGTTGACACTCTCTAACACCTCAACTAACATTAAATATGGTCGTGCTAGGTGGGGAGATAGCGGTGCCCTGTACTCGCAATCCGCTCTAGCGAGACTGAATTCCTCCGAGAGGGCGCGTGCTTGAGGCCTCTTTCGGTGAATTCCGATGTTGAGAGTTGGGTCCTACGCGGCGGATGGCCGCGAATCCCGTCAGGTCCGGAAGGAAGCAGCGGTAAGAGGCATATTCCGGGTGCCGTAGGTTCACCTGGCTCGAGTCGGTTTCACCTGATACGCCAAAGGCAGTGAACGAACGGGGGTGCACGGCCTTTTCCTCGTTCCTAAAACTCTTTCAGTATCGTTTCCTTACAGCATAGGTTGTCCCTTCCTCTGCCGACCAGGGGAAGGCTATCATAGTGGAATCCTCCACATGGAGCACTGTTCATCACCTCCGCACTTCGCCAGTCCAAAGCAAAGAAATCCCTGGGCCAGAACTTTCTGGTGGACAGGCGCATTCTGGGCCGGATAATGCAGGCCGCAGACGTAACGGTTGATGACATCGTGGTGGAGATAGGCCCGGGTAAGGGCATTTTGACTCGCGAACTGGCTGGCACAGAGACGGAAATTGTGGCCATTGAGCTAGACGACGTACTCTCCATTAGTTTGCAACTGGAATTTCAGAGCCAACCTAACGTCCGAATCATTCATGCGGATGCTCGCGACGTAGATATAGCTTCCCTGGTGGCAGTCGATAGATCGTATAAGATAGTGGCGAACCTGCCGTACTACGCCGCCTTACCCATCGTTCGGCGATTCCTAGAGGCGGAGCATAAGCCTTCGCTCATGGTATTCATGGTGCAGCGCGAGGTGGCTCGCAACATGACCGCCGAGCCAGGCCACATGAGCTTACTGTCTGTGGCTACTCAGCTTTACGGAAGCGCCAGAATTGTGGCCAGTGTACCGCCTAAGGCCTTCCGCCCTGCGCCCAAGGTGACCTCCGCTATCGTTCGCATCGATGTCTTCGATAGCCCTGCCGTGGAGCTTGACTCAATCGACCTCTTCTTCACATTGGTCCGGGCTGGGTTTTCAGCGCCGCGCAAGCAGGTCCACAACTGCCTTCAGCATGGGATGGGTATTTCCAGAGCTGTTGCGGAGCGGATGCTGCTGGACTCCGACATTGATCCCAGGCGACGCCCGCAGACGCTGAGTGTGGAAGACTGGGGACGCTTGTATCAGGCGTCGGGTCGGCAGACGGCCGACATGTAATGTTCGGCTACTCTCAGATGCAATAAATCCCTTCCCCCTTTGATGGGAGAGGGTTAGGATTGGAGTAATGAGTTCCAAGTCCGAAATAACCCTTAAGGCCTACGCCAAGATCAACCTCACTCTAGAGGTACTGGGGCGTCGCGCTGATGGCTACCATGACGTGGCTTCCATTATGCAGACCATTGATCTGTACGACACCGTGACCCTGACGCCGTCGGACGGGATCGCCGTGGAGTGTGATGTTGAGGAGTTACAGTCCGAGAACAATCTAGCTATCCGCGCCGCAAATCTACTTAAAGAGAAGACGAAGACGGACGCAGGAGTTTTCATAAAAATCCAGAAAAACATACCGCTGGCTGCCGGCATGGGCGGCGGCAGCAGCGACGCGGCGACCACCCTAGTTGGCCTCAACGACATGTGGGGTCTGAACCTGACTCTGAAGGAGCTGTCGGAAATTGCGGCTGAGCTTGGCTCTGACGTGCCGTTCCTGCTGAAGGGCGGGACAGCTATTGCCCTGGGTCGGGGAGAACGCATCCGGCCTGTGCCGCTCGCTGACCTGGAGTGGCTGATTGTGCTTTCGCCGGATATTCGCGTGAAGGACAAGACAGCGACGCTGTACAAGAGCCT
>CAJWRP010000210.1 GCA_913046025.1 uncultured Chloroflexota bacterium | reverse complement strand
AGCTAGCGGGAATGCGAATGGACCCTCCGCCGTCTCCGCCGGTAGCCAGCGAGCAAAGCCCGGCTACGACCGCTGCCCCCGCCCCTCCGCTGGACCCACCCGACGTGCGGTCCGTATTCCAGGGATTGCGACAATCGTCTCCAAGCCTGTTCTCCGTTGCACCCAGCAAGCCGAACTCCGGAGTATTAGTCTTGCCCAGAATGACAGCGCCGGACTGACGGACTTTCTCTATCACACCGGCATCAGCGTCGGGAACCCTGTTCTTATAGGCCAGGCACCCTAAAGTAGTGACTGTTCCGCTGGTCATCTGCATGTCCTTGACCGATATGGGAACACCATGTAGCGGCCCTAGACTGTCACCTCTGGCCACAGCCTCATCAGCGGCCCTAGCCGTTCCCATCGCATCGTCACGCATGAGCGTCAGGTAGGAGTTAAGCTGGGAGTCCAGCCGGTCGATACGCTCAAAATAGAGCTCCGTCATCTCAACAGATGACACCTCTCTGGCCGCGATAAGTCCTGCCACTTCGTGCGCTGGCGCAAAGGCCAGTTTCTCGTCCACCATGATGGTCTCCTTCTTTCGCTCAGATGCACATCTGCATATTCGTTGAAAGCTCATTTACGATCTCTCATGGCCGGTCCAACGACTCCTTAGGAGGGAGGCCACAATGCCGATAGCGCCTATCCTATTTAGGCATCATCCACCTGTCAAGGAAGCCTCAAACGGGCAGCCAATTGTGATATCATCCAGGCCATAATATTCATGAAGTAGGCTTGTGAGGAGTGCCATGAAGATAAGCAATATCGAGACTTTCATTGTTGATGCCGGCTGGCGACCCTGGATGTTCGTGAAGGTGGAAACTGACGAGGGCATCACCGGCTGGGGCGAATGCAGCGACGGCAAATCTCCTCACGGCATTGAGGGAACGATTCGCGACCTGAAGCCTCTCCTCATCGGGCAGGACCCTAGGGCTTTCGAGATGCGCTTTCAGGATATGTATCGCGGCACCCGACAGAGTCCTGGTGGCGTCGCGGCCAAAGCAATCGCCGGTCTCGACTGCGCCTTCATCGACATCAAGGCCAAGGCTCTCGGTATCTCCGTCGCGGAGCTATTCGGCGGCCCCACCCGCGAAAAGGTACGCATCTACTGGTCCCACTGCGGCAGCTCCCGAGTGCGACACAGCGATATTCTCGGCACCCCTCCCATTGATTCCTGGGACGCCGTTACAGCGCTGGGCAAAGAGGTCAAAGCGCGCGGCTTCACTGCGCTGAAGACTAACATACTCCTACCAGGTCAAGGCGCTACCTTCGGCGGCGGCTTCACAGGCGGCGTCGGCACCACGGACCAGTGGGCGCCCAAGTGGCTCATTCCTCACATCGAGAAACTGATTGGCACCTTCCGCGACGCTGTGGGCGACGACATCGATCTAAACCTGGACCTGAACTTCCACTTCAAGACAGAGTCTGCCCTGCGCATCGCCAAAGTTCTGGAGCAGTTTGACATGCTGTGGCTGGAGATCGACATGTACGATCACATGAGCCTGCGCCAGATAAAGGACTCAACTACCACTAGGATTTGCACCGGCGAGAATTTATTTTATATGCGGGACTACATCCCCTACTTCGAGAATCACTCAGCCGACATGTTCATGATTGACGTGCCGTGGAACGGCTTCAGCCAGTCCAAGAAGATAGGCGATCTTGCAGAGGTGTACCAGCACAACGTCGCGCCTCACAACTACTACAGTCACCTGTCCAGTTTCATTAGCGCAAACCTGTGCGCCTCACTGGCCAACGTGCGCATCATGGAGATCGATATCGACGACGTGCCCTGGAAGGACGATCTCACCACGGCACAGCCTGAAATTATCGACGGCTACATGACGATCCCTACCGTCCCCGGCTGGGGCGCAGACCTCAATGAAGAGATCGCCCGCGAGCACCCTTGGAACGAGAACAGCCTGGCCGTAACCGCCAGCGGCTACAAGGTGATCTAAGAACGATGCTTATGGAGTCTTTTATTAAAAATACAAGAGAGAATCTCCCTTAATGGAATACATAAACGTAGGAAGTTCCGGCGTCAAAGTTTCCCGCCTCTGCCTGGGCGCAATGATGTTCGGTGGCGCAACCAGCAGTGAAGATTCGATACGCATCATTGACCGGGCGCTGGACGACGGCATCAATTTTATCGATACTGCCAATGGCTACAACGGCGGTGAGTCCGAAAACATCGTCGGCAAAGCTCTGGATGGAAAGCGTCACAAGGTAGTACTGGTCACAAAAGTAGCCGCCAACATGGGTGACTGGCCCAACGCCGGAGGTCTGAGCCGAGCCCACATCATGAACGAGGTGGACAACAGCCTGCGCCGTCTAAAGACCAACTACATAGACATCTACATGCTACACAGGCCTGACTACTCCACGCCGTTAAACGAGACCATCGAAGCCATGGGCGATCTAGTCAAGCTGGGCAAGGTGCGTTATACCGGCATGTCTAACCACTACGCCTGGCAGATATGCTCCGCGCTGTGGATTGCTGACCAGCGAAACCTGGCCCCTGTGATGTGCAGTCAGCAGCTATATAACATCGTTAACCGCGACATCGAGCTGGAGCAGTTGCCTTTCTGTCAGGAGCACGGGGTGGGAATGATGGTCTACAGCCCGCTGGCCAGGGGCGTACTAACAGGCAAGTACCAGCTGAATCAGGAACTGCCAGAGGGTTCCCGGGCGGCTCGAGGCGACTCCCGTATCATCGAGACTGAGTTGCGAGACGAAAGCCTGGACGTCGCAATAAAGCTCAAGCCTCTTGCAGAGCGCCACGGCAAGTCCATGTCGCAGTTCGCCCTGAACTGGATCTTGGGCAATCCCATAATTACGTCGGTGATCGTGGGACCGCGCACAATGGAGCAGTACGAAGACAATCTCGGCTGCCTCGGTTGGGACATAGATGACGAGGCGCTGAAGGAGATCGACAGGTTGGTACCGCCGGGCGAGCACACCGGCTGGGGCTTCAACGACCCCATAACGCCTGTCCTAGGTCGGCCTAGATAAAAGAAAACCCAACATCGTCCCAATATCCGAAAAATTCCTCCGTTACTGCCGCACGTATCAAATAAGAACGACGACTCCTCTCCTGAATCTGGTCTATGTGGCCACGAAATGCGATTCGTTTCCCAATATGTTCTTCATTATTGCGAAAAAGATCGTCGTAAGTAATGCGAATTGCGGTAGTGAAGTCTTGCTGAAAAGTAGGTGTCGAAATAGGTACAGGTACAGGTGAAGGCGTTGGCGTTGGCAACGCAGTCAGGGAAGAAAATATTGCCACGAAAGTGGGATCGACGCTATTGCTAGTCGCGCTGTATATCATCAACCCCCGTCTACAAACGAAATAAACGATATCAAAACTAAGGCCAAGGGTCGTTTCCAGCGGTTTCTTTTGATAAGCAGGACAACCAACCAAATTTCACTTGCGATAAACCCTCATATTGCAAAACCTGCAATGAGTGCCCCTATGGTTTCCAATAAATTACCTCGCTTTACCTATAATTCTTATATATTATAAGGTAACACCTTTCCCGTCACGAAATCGGCGACGACCTGCGCAATGACGTCTGGTCGCTCCATGTACATATTGTGGTCGCTGTTTTCGATGGTCAGCTTGTGCATGCCCGGCACTCCGTCCTGGACCACGTGCTGCCCTGGGAACTTAGACTTATGGTTTGTGCTGCTGATAGACAGTATGGGAATGCCTAGCCTGTCAAAAATAATCTTTAGGTCAAAGTAGTCCCCATCGCGGTCCGGCCAGTTAAAGGAGTTGGGAGACCATTTCATGTCGAACAGGCCATCCTCACGCTGGTAGGTCTCATGAGCCGCAACATCCCGAATCACGTCGTCGCGCCAACGACCAGCCGAGTGATGCTTGCTCAGGTAGTCGTAAACCTCTTCGCGACTCTTCCACGTCGTGCGGTCGAAGTCCATACGCTTAGCAACCATCCTCTGGAATGGCTCGTCCACAATGACCATCGGTTCCATCAGGGCTAGCTGACTGAATAAACCCGGGTACTTGTCGGCAGCCAGCACCATCACAACGCCGCCTGTGGAGTGGCCTGCACCAATAATGTCCGTCAGCCCCAGAGCGTCGCAGAAGGCCTTCAGGTCTTCCACTCGCTCATCGAAGCGATAGCCACGAGGCGTCCAGTCGCTGTCACCGTGCCCCCGCGCATCCAACGACACCACATGAAATTTTTCATATAGGCCTCTCGCAACGCCATCGAAGCTACGGCCAGTGCGCAGGTCGCCATGCAACATAAGAAGAGGTGGGCCGTTGTCACCCCAGTCCACATACGCCAAACGAGCGTCTGAAATGTTTACGAAATGAGTTTGTGGTTCAGTCAATGTTTTCCTTCGACAATAGAAAATGTCATTCCGAGTGAGACGAAGAATCTCTAGCTTGATACCCCAGATTCATCGCCTAGACCCAGAATGACATACAGAATACAATTATTCGTTCCCAGACTCACCCAAAATTAGCTCTGTATTGGGTGAGCACTTACAGATCGAAATAATCTACACCAACCCAAGCTCCTTAAGGATTGGCGGAATGCCTGCCTTCTCCTCTGACGTGAAGGCCCGGAAGGGGCGGGACAGCGTGTCATCGTCGATGACGCCCATGATCTTCAGCGCAGCCTTCATGCCACCGAAAGCAGCAGCGTTGGGGCCGCCTCCCTTAGCCAGCTTGCCCAGCTTCATGAAGGTCAACAACTTGGCGTTAGCAGCCTTTGCCGCCTCCGCATCGCCCGACTGACCAGCGTCCCAGCACTCGACTGATATTGCAGGAATCAGGTTACCGATGCCCGGAATTACGCCCTGCACACCCACGCCATCAGCAACAGCCATGCGGTACGACGTTCCCAGGAATCGCAGAAGCGAGAGTCCACCCTGTTGGCAAAGCACGTTCAGCTCGGCCAGGAGCTCGCCTGCGCCGGAGCTGTCCTTTATTCCGACAACAGCGCCCTCGCTGGCCAGTATCGCCACCGTGCCCGGAGCTACAGTCGTCTTCACGGTCTGCGGGATGTTGTAAACCCACAGCGGAGCGCCCACTCGGCTGCGAATGTGTCGATAGTGGTCAAGAACCTCATCCTGTGCATTCGGGTAGTAGTAAGGAGGAGTTACGGCTATGCCATCAAGACCCATCTCCTGGACTTCCAACGCCATGTTGATGGAGAGCTGGGTGCTCGCGCAGGATACGTTGCCGATGACAGGCCCTCGACCAGCCACTTCATTCACCAC
>CAJWRP010000209.1 GCA_913046025.1 uncultured Chloroflexota bacterium | reverse complement strand
TTGGCCATGGTCGTCATGTCCGGCGTCACGCCGTAGTGTGCTTGCGCGCCACCTTTGGAGATGCGGAAGCCCGTCACCACCTCGTCGAAGATGAGCACCACTCCGGTTCGTGTGGTCAGGTCGCGAAGCTCGTTAAGGAAGTTGGGCCGCAGTGGCTCCAGTCCCATGTGTGCGCCGGTTGGTTCGAGGATAATTGCGGCGATATCGTCGCTGCGCTGCAAGGCCTGCTCCACCAGCGAGATGTCGTTCGGAGGCAGAACGACTATCGTTTCTAGAGTCTCCTGAGGCACGCCGCCTAGTCCAGACCCGCCAGCCGCCAGGTAGTCGTTCCAGCCGTGGAAGTGCTCCTCGAACTTGATGATCTTGGATTTGCCGGTGTAGGCTCGGGCCATGCGAATGGCCATCATTGTGGACTCGGTGCCCGAACTCTGGAAGCGCACCTTCTCTGCCGAAGGGATGAGCTCCTGAATGAGCTGACCCCATCGAATCTCAAGGTCAGACGATGCGCTTAGGTGAGTACCCAGAGCCACCTGGTGTTGCACTGCCTTAACGATCTCTGGGTGGGCGTGGCCCAAAATCATGGAGCCATGACCCGTCCAGAAGTCCACATATTCGTTATTGTCAACGTCCCACTTTAGAGGCCCGAGACCATGCGTGGCGTATATAGGATAAGGCAGCATGCGGCGACCGTCGTGGGTAACGCCGTCTGGGAAAATCTTTCTGGCGACGGCCCAGCGCTCAGCGGAACCGGGGTGAATATCAATATACCTTTGCTCGATAGTAGTGACCATGATGCTCCTTATGCTCGTTCTGCCGGTATTCCCGGATCGCCAGGCTAGCGCGTCGCGACGGTTTGTATTATAACTTGAGGCCGAAATTATGCAACGAAGCCATTGTAGACTGGTTTATGCTACCATGATTGCCGCTTGAAAATCAGTCTGAATATGCAAAAAGGACCATTATGAAGAGCTACTTAACTCACCTCGAATGCACCTACTGCCACAAGACCTACTCGTCCGGCGAACTGCACCGCACGTGCGACGACTGCGGCAAGGTGCTTTACCCGCGATACGACCTTGAGGCCGCCAAGAGTGGCTTCGATAGAAATGTGCTGCGGGACAGGCCGGCCAGTATGTGGCGTTATTTCGAGATGATGCCCATTCTCAATGAGGCTAACGTCGTGACGTTGGGCGAGGGGTATACGCCTATCTTCAAAACGGAGCGTCTAGGCAAGGACTTGGGCTGCTCTGACTTGCATATTAAAGACGAGGGCATGAACCCCACGGCATCTTTCAAGGCCCGAGGTCTGGGTGCGGCAGTCTCCAAGGCCAAAGAGCTAGGAGTTACCAAGCTGACTATGCCCTCAGCGGGAAACGCTGCGGGGGCGATGACCTCTTATGCGGCCAAAGGCGGTATGGAGGCGTACATCTTCATGCCCAAGGATGCGCCACAAGCCAACCAGAAGGAGGTCGTCATTACGGGCGGCCATCTGAGTCTGGTAGACGGTCTTATTAACGACGCTGGTCGGATCTCGGGTGAGAAGGCAGTAGAGTTAGGTCTCTTTGATATATCGACGCTGCGAGAGCCATACCGCGTCGAGGGCAAGAAGACTATGGGTTACGAAATAGCCGAACAGTCGGGCTGGAATCTGCCTGATGTGATTCTGTACCCCACGGGCGGCGGCACTGGCATCGTTGGCATGTGGAAGGCTTTTGATGAGATGGAAGCGCTTGGCTGGATTGGTAGCGATCGTCCCAAGATGTTTGCTATTCAGTCAGAGGGCTGTGCGCCCATCGTGAAGGCGTTCCGAGATGGAACCGAGTTTGCAGACCTTTGGCCTAACGCGACTACGCTGGCGGCAGGCATACGCGTGCCTGCCGCAATCGGCGACTATCTTATCTTGCAGGCTCTGCGAGACAGCGGCGGCGGAGCAGAGACAGTTTCTGACGATGAGATTCTCGTCAACATCAAGCGGGTGGGCTCGCTGGAGGGCATGTTCATCTGTCCTGAAGGCGCGGCGCTGGTAGCGGCTCTTGAAAAGCTCTTAGCCGACGGTACGCTGTCGCCTGACGAGAACATCCTCATTCTGAATACAGGCTCCGGCTTGAAATACCTCGATATGATCGGGTAGGCGCACGAATGTTTGGGTGCCAGTAGGGCGGTTCGCACCTCGTCATAAGGGTTGGCGTAGCAACGAATTTAACAAAGGATGGAGAAGACGCGCCAATACTAAAGGTTCGTTACTTTGCTGGTTCTTCGGCGAGGTTTCAGGAAGTGGTACAAGAAGTTGAACCGTGGTTTCGGAAAAATGGGTAGACTTTGTGACGCTTAGATTATTGGCCCACAATTTCGCGGAATCAAGAGTTGATTCCGAACCTAATAAGTGCAATCGCAGCGCAAACTCTACCGCAAGGTTCTTGGAGTCGTAGTCCCGCTATCTCCTTCATAAAGCTGTGGTAAATAGCGGCTGATTGGAGATGTGTTTAGCTGGTGAGGACAACCTCTTAAAGCAGCTCCAGGTCCTTCACGTTGGGTGCGTATGTCTTGAGGGATGTGTTGAACATCTGCGTGACCAGCTCGTGGTCAGGGACGCACTCGGGGCACTCTTCGTTTACACCCTTGTTGTATTTCACGGTGAGCCTGCCGTCTCGAAGCTCGATGAACTCCAAGTTGCCTCCCTCGGATGCTACGACGACTTGAACGTTCTCCAGAATCATCTGGATGCCGGGGTCTGTGTTAACTGCCATGATGAACCTCCTGATGCTTATTCATAGCGTAGAACTAAGCCCTAGACGTGTCAAGCATGCGCCCGAGGAATTTTTTATATAGCATTTCACTGTGGAGTTCCATTGACTGCCACTTTGTGCGATGCTAGCCTCCAAGCACGACAATTTCGGTGATCTTGCGGCGGAGGATTGGTTTTGACTTCAAGTGGAATGACAGGACTAGTACAGACAGTACTTGGGCCGGTGGCGCCCGGCGCGTTGGGGCCGACCACTACGCATGAGCATCTGCTGATCGACTTTTCCTTTATGTATAAGGCCCCTGAGAATGCTGCGGACGTTGCCCGCGGTGAGGAGCCCATCACCCTGGAAAATCTAGGGTGGGTGAGGCACAACCACTACAGCAGCAGGGCTAACCTTGAGGTCTTGGATGAGGATAACGCCGTAAATGAGGTCAAGCTGTACAAGTCAGCGGGCGGCGGCACCATTGTGGACGCTACCACTCTCGGCATCGGTCGCAATCCAAAGGCACTGGAGAAAATATCCCGAGAGTCGGATGTGAACGTTATAATGGGCGCGGGCTTCTATGTGGATGCCGTGCACGCAGCAGACATGGCAACTCGCTCTGAGGATGACCTCACTCGGCAGATCATTGAAGAGATCACCGTGGGAGTTGATGGTACCGGTATAAAGGCAGGGGTTATCGGTGAGATCGGCTGCACGTGGCCATTGACTGATAACGAGCGCAAGGTGCTGCGAGCAGTGGCCGCTGCTCAGCAGGAAACAGGCGCTGCCATTCTGATTCATCCGGGCCGCAACCAAGGTGCGCCTGCGGAGATCATCGGTACGCTGGCCGACGCTGGTGCAAACATAGCTCGCACTATCATGGGACACCTAGACAGGACTATTTTTAATGTCGACGTGCTGCGCGGATTAGCCTCCACGGGCTGCTACCTGGAGTGGGACCTGTTTGGCAACGAGTCCTCGTTCTACCCGCTGGCCGATATAGACATGCCCAGCGATGCGCAGCGGCTGGACTTAATCAAGACCCTCGTAGGCGAGGGGTATGGGCCGAATATCGTGCTGGGACAGGACATCTGCACCAACCACAGGCTGGCAAAGTACGGCGGCCACGGATACGGTCACATCTTGAACAACATCGTGCCCAAGATGCGCGTCAAGGGCTTCAGCGAAGATGCCATCCACGATCTGGTGGTGGCCAACCCTGCTCGAATACTAGCTTTTGTCTAATGTTTTTGTGTTTGGCAAAGGCCATTTTGCGGTGCCTGTGATTCGGCAGGCTCATCACGAACGCTACTCAAGCCAGAACGTCACAAGAACAATGTTCGCCCTGAGTGCCGACTTTATTGAGCATTCTCGGCAGAGTCGAGACCTGTCGATGGGCAGGCCTCTTTGAACCTACAGTAGCAATGAAGACCATTATCAGCAGTGGTTGGACCGGCTCACTACGAACGTGTCTGGTAATTGGGCACCTCAGGTTCATCGCTGTGGCTCAGTACGACAATTCAATTACGGATTCTTTAGCAAAGTAGACGCGTCAGCCTGCATATCACCGCCGCGATGCCTGCTGTTTTCGCGATCTCATCCGGCCGACCGAAAACTTATTCAAAAATCAAACGATGAAAGGTTTGTCTATGATGCCTATCGTCGCCTCATTACCATGTATGCAGATGTAGTGATGGAAAAATCTGCTGGTATTAAACCTGAAGAGGGTAAGGGCATTAGGGAAGAGCTAGATAAAATAATGGAAGAAATGAAAAGTAGTTTTGGATTAATAAATGATTCAGATCTTTCCGCTGAAAACATGAAAGAACTCTGTGATAAATATAAATCTACAATTCAAAAAAATCTACAGAGTGAATTTCCCGATGATCCAGAAACTCAGCTGTGGAACAGTATCAGGGCTGTCTTTAAATCATGGAACGGTAAAAGGGCTGTAAACTATCGCAATATTGAAAATATTCCACATGACTGGGGAACGGCAGTGAATATTCAAGCAATGGTCTTTGGTAATATGGGAGATGGTTGTGCTACGGGTGTAGCGTTTACCCGGAATCCTGCAACTGGTGAAAATAATTTTTTTGGCGAATGGCTCCCTAATGCACAAGGTGAAGACGTCGTGGCAGGACTGCGCACACCAAACCCATTGAATCATATCGGTGATGTTTCTGATATAAGCAATCTTCCCAGTCTGAAAGAAATAATGCCGGATATTTATGCAAAGCTTGATGCAATTCAAAACCAGTTGGAATCTCATTATAAGGATATGCAGGACATTGAATTCACTATTCAGAGTGGACATTTGTGGATGCTCCAAACTCGAGCAGGTAAACGCAACGGAGCCGCAGCTATTCGCATTGCTGTTGAAATGAATCAAGAAGGCCTAATTGATGAAAAAACAGCCCTCATGCAAATTAAAGCGGAACATCTAGATGAAATAATGCATCCCATGCTGGATATGGAAGTAGAAAAACAATCGAAAGTCCTAGCTATTGGATTGCCTGCAGGACCAGGTGGAGGATCGGGCCAGATTGTTTTCACAGCTGACGATGCTGAAT
>CAJWRP010000208.1 GCA_913046025.1 uncultured Chloroflexota bacterium | reverse complement strand
GATTATCTATCTTGAGTTAGCCGACATTTTGCCGACAAACTTTCGGTGAAGGACAGGTAAACGCGGGCAAGGAAGGTGAGGCCCTACTGGCCTGGTGTGCTCAAACCTCGTATAATCAGGCACGAGAAGTGAAAGCAAGTGAATCGCCGTGACGGAGCTTTTCAAATCTCCCCTTCGGCACCACGATTTAGGCATGTGTCAGGTGATCAAAACTCGGCCGAACGGGTCCTTTCTTCACAATTCTCAGTTGCATCGTAGCCTTCAGGTTCCAGTTACACTGATTGCGGCTACTGTATCCTGGGAGTGCGATAAACTCGTTTTCAGTCCGATATCTATTTCTGGAGTTGTCCGAAGACAATCGAATCAGAATTGGCATGGTGACGATGCGCTACGAGGGGGATTGTCCAGCGACTAATGGTGCCAGATTGACTGACAGCATAATGATCTATATAAAGACGGCTGGCTTCCCAGTTACCCATAATTTGATCTATTTCGTATACGGTCCCGGTAAATGGTTACATTCCGAAATGCACCACGTTTGCGGTAACCCTGCTTTGACTGCGACACCGTTATCAGCAACCTCTCACGCGCTGGGAAAATAGTATGGCGCTGCCCAGGGTCTCCTGGCCCGCTCTGCTTGTGATTCTAGTAATAGGATTGTCGAGTTTGCTGTCCTGTAAAGGAGATTTGGACTGTGGTTATGTACCATCTGCATGGTGCACGCCGCAGCGTGATCCTGAAAACTTACGGGTAATCAAAGCAAAATTGTCGCAGCGAGAAGACGCACAACCTGCTGCCTCCCCAGATGGCGAGCACCTGGCGTTGGTTTCAAACCTTAATAAAACGCCATCGATATACGAAATGAATCTACACGATTCAACCCGCTTGAGACTTACCCAGAATTATGGTGGAGATTGGGCGCCGCGTTGGTCGCCGGACGGGAGCGAGATAGTTTTCTTTTCTTACCGTACCCGCAACTATGAAATATATGTGATGAATCGCGATGGTTCCAACCAACGGAATATCTCCAACAATTATGCCAGCGATTCAAACCCCGACTGGTCTCCCGACGGATCTCATATTGTCTTCCAGTCTGATAGAGACGGAGATAGTGAAATATACGTGATGAAATCAGATGGGTCAGATCAAAGAAGAATGACGACAGATCCATCACGAGATGAGCATCCCTCTTGGTCTCCAGATGGGACGATGATCGCATTTGTTTCCTACAGGGACGACAGAGCCAGTATCTACAGTATGAATTCCGATGGCTCCAATCTGATCCGGCTGACCGTTAGCCATGGTCATGATACTGAACCCGATTGGTCTCCAGACGGGGGTGGGATAGTTTTCATCAGTACTCGCGATGGGAGACAATCTGTGTACATCATGAACTCAGATGGCACCGATGCTCATGCTATCTCGGGAAGTACGGAATTAAATTCAAATCCTGATTGGAGTCAGGACGGCGCCAGGATCATTTTACAATCGTATCGGGCCGGTTTGAGAGGGATAGACATGATTAACGTTGATGGGACAGGCTTGAGAAGATTGACCGATCATTCCGTTTTAGAGGAGTAGCATACAAGAATCCTAGCCACACCATGAATCCGGTGCCTCCGGGCTTTGTGTTGCATCAGGCGGAGGGGTAGGATTAAGCGCGCCGTCTCAACTTTGGATCCAGTGCATCACGCAAGCCATCACCCAAAAGGTTGATCGCAAGTACGGTCAGCGAGAGAAAAACGCCTGGGAAAAAGGTGATCCAGAATGCGAGAGGCAGATAGGTTCGTCCCTGACCCATGATGTTACCCCAGCTCGGAGTGGTCGGCGGCACACCTGCCCCGAGGAAACTCAGATTCGCTTCGGCTATGACCGCGAGGGCAAACACAAAGGTTCCCTGTACCATGAGGACGGCCAAAGTGTTGGGCGCTATGTGGAGCATCAGAATTCGCCAATCGGGAACACCCAGAGCTTTAGCAGCATCTATGAATTGTTGTTCGCGCAGGCTCAAAACCGAAGCCCGCACCACTCTGGCCACCAGAGGCACTGATACGATCGTGATAACGATGATGACATTCTGAACGCTGGCTCCCAGGACGGCTATGAGCGCCAGAGCCAGTATCAGGGAGGGGAACGCCATCAGTCCATCCATGAAACGCATGATCACGGCATCTACCTTCCGGTAGTACCCGGAGACCAACCCTATCGCCAGTCCCAGGAGGGTGGATATCCCACCAACTGCTCCGCCCACCAATATGGAGATGCGGCCGCCGTACATCGTGCGATCGAAAACATCTCTGCCCAAATGATCAGTGCCGAAAAAGTGGGTGCTAGAGGGTGGTTGAAGACGCTCGTAAGGGGCTGTTTTCGTAGGATCGGTTCGAGTTATCCAAGGTGCAGATATGGACGTCAACAACATGAACAGGAGGACGACAGCACCCAACACCAACGTGGGATCCCGGCGCAGGGCTAGCGTTATGCTTCTGACCCACGGTGGGGCCGAATTTGTTTCAGACCGGAGTTCAGTGTGCGAGATGTTTCAGTCCCCCTAGAACAATACTAATAACGGATCCTGGGATCCAGGAAGGCGTAGGTTATATCGACGGCCAAGTTGACAAAGACATAAGACACGGCGACAACCATAAGCATCGCCTGAACGATTGGATAGTCGCGGCGTACCACCCCATCGACCAGCAGCCGTCCGAGGCCGGGGATGGCGAACACAGTTTCCGTAACAACTGCTCCTCCGACCAATCCCGCAAATACCAGACCGACCACAGTCACGATGGGGATGGCTGCATTTCTCAGGCCGTGGCGGACGTTTACGACCCGTTCAGTTAAACCCTTGGCACGGGCTGTTCGAATGTAGTCTTCTTGCATCACTTCGACCATCGTGGACCGGGTCATCCTGGCCACCAGAGCCGAGAACGGGATCGCGTTGGCCAAAGCTGGCAGCGTAAGGCTGCGGAAGAAAGGAAACACACCATCAGTAATGGAGACGAAACCGACTGCAGGAAAGAGATGAATTTTCACCGCGAAGGCCCAGATAAATAGGAACCCGAGCCAGAAAACAGGGATGGAAAACCCCAACACGGCGAATACCATAACGCCTCTGTCGACGAAGCTACCCTGGTTCCACGCTGCCAATACTCCCAAGGGAACGCCAATAATAATTGAGAGAGAGATAGCGATTATTGCCAAGCTAAGAGTGGGCTCAATTCGGGGTTTCATTAGACTGACGATGGTATGCTGAGAGAATATTGACGTGCCCAAATCACCCTGTAATAGGCGGCCGCTCCATTTACCAAACTGCACTATGAAGGGTTTGTCGAAACCCAACGCTACGCGCATCGCCTCTACATCCGCTGGTGTGGCCTCTTCGCCAGCCATCAATACGGCGGGGTCACCAGGGGCGATATGAAGAATCGAGAAAGTCATTACGCCTACCAGTATGACTACAGGGATGCTGGCTAACAGCCGGCGCAGGATGTAATAGCCCATTCGTTACTTCCGTTTTGACCTAAAGTATGACGGTCGGTTTTACATTTCTGGTATTAGGCGGCGAATTGGTTCAGCCCTAGATGAGTCAACGCCCGGACAAAGTCCGGGCGCTGACTTGTCTAGGTCACGAACCGGCGGTTACCGCTCGAGCCAGGTGCCCCACATAACCGGGAACGGTATGGGGTTCCACCCTTTTACCCACTTGCGTGAGGCCAAAGGTGGGTAAAAATCTCCTATGCGGACGATAGGTATGTCTTCGTAGGCAAAGGCATTGATCTGTTCCCAAACTGAGAACTGTTCTTCGGGGCTGCCTGCACTGGCATATGCGGCCATGAGTTCAGACATTTTCCCGGAGGTGTCCTGATATTTGTTGAACCATCCGTCTTTTTGGAGGGAGGTGTTCAACAGAGGACCAAGAACTCTGCCCGTGCCGCTCCAAGTGTGGAATGCTTCCCACAAATCGGGGTCTGCGCGCCGAGTACCCAGGGTGGCCCAGTCCATGGGTTGTAGATCGACTTCGAATCCAATTTCTTCCAAGATCTCTGCGGTGACGGCGGCAAGGTCCGGCAGCACCGGCATGTCCAGCGGCTGCATGACCCGGACTTTGAAGCCTACGAAGCCTGCCTCCACGATCAGCGCCTTGGCAGCCTCGACGTCTTGCATGTTGTAGTGCCCTTCGGAACCGGCGTCCGTGTCCCACCTGGTGTTACAGGCGATGTAGTTGGTGCACAGAGTCCAGTAGGCAGGGTCTCCAACGGCTGCTGTGAGAGCCTTCTCCGTCGGGTAGGCGAGCTGAACGGCTCTGCGGGCGCGGATGTCGTTGAAAGGCGGTTTCACGTGGTTGAGCCAGACGGACGTCCCGTTGCCGGGTGTGTTTATGAACAGGTTGAGGTCGGGGTTGTTCAGGATCTGTGGCGCGAAGTCGGCCTTGAATTCATCGAGAGCGTCCACTTGGCCGACCGCCAGAGCCGCAACCCGCGATGCGAGGTCTGGAATCTCGATCCATTCCATAGAGTCGAGATAGACCGTATGGTTCCCGGCCAAAGCCGAGGACGGCTCAGACCTCGGCTGATAGTCATCCCACCGTTCCGCAGTCCAGCGGTCACCGGGCGCCCAGGATACAAACTTGAACGGTCCGGTGCCTATGACGATCTGGGACGATTCTGTTCGTGGCAGCGACCACACTTCCTCGGGAACGATGTAAGGAGCGAAGCTTTGGTTGGTATGAAGGGAGTCGATGACCAAGCCTGTTGGTTTGTCGATGGTGACGACGATGGTGCTGTCCCCAGAGGCCGTCATCGTTGCACCGTAATCTGCCAACATGCGTTTCCACATGCCAGCCTTGTCGCCCGAACGGGCGAAGGATCCGACCACATCACTGGCCAGGACTGATCGGCCGTCGTGGAATTTGATACCCTCTCGCAGGTTGAATGTCCATGTGAGCCCATCACTACTTGTGGTCCAGTCATTCACCAGCATGGGCTGAGGGCTGAAGCCATCATCCAGCTGGAAAAGACCTTCCTCGGTGTGCCGGGCCACATGGGCCGTTACTATGAGGGTGGTCCACTGTGCGTCCAACGACTTCAAACTGCCTTGAGGTACGATCCGAAGGTTACCGCCCATTTTAGGCTGTCCTCTGAGGTCGGGCGTGGCTACCATGGAAACAGCCTTTGATCCCTGCCCAAGCCCAGCCTTCGGTGCAGGCGCCGCCGCCGCCACTGGCGCTGGCGCTGGCTGCTGCTGCGCCGCTGCAGCGGGCGCAGCAGCAGCCGGTTGAACTGGGGCTGCAGCTGAGTAAGCGGGAGCAGCCGGAGCGGGCA
>CAJWRP010000207.1 GCA_913046025.1 uncultured Chloroflexota bacterium | reverse complement strand
GAGGCTTTATTCGTGGCGAGGTCGTCAGCTATGACGACCTGTGCGAAGTCGGCACGCTGGCCGAGGCCCGTAAAAAGGGTGTGCTTCGCCAAGAGGGCAAGACCTATACGGTGCAAGATGGCGACATCATGAACATCCTGTTCAACGTATAGAGCTGGCCAGAGCTTCCGTATCGTGACAATACCTAGAACAATTCCCAACGCAGAGCGTATCTCCCTGTACGTTCACGTGCCGTTCTGCGAGACCAAGTGCCCGTACTGCGATTTCAACACCTACGCCCGTATTGAATCGCTGATGCCATCGTACATTGAGGCCTTGGAACGCGAGATACGTGCCTGGGGCCAACTGTTTTCCAGACCTTCTGTTCATACTGTATTTATCGGCGGTGGCACGCCTTCGTACCTTCCGGCTGAGGACATCGACACCATCATGTACGCCGTTCGTGAGGCCTTCGATATAGAAAGTGGTGCTGAAGTTACGATGGAGGCCAACCCTGGCGACTTCGACGCTAGCAAGCTTACTCGCTACCTGGATGCTGGAGTAAATCGGCTTAGTATCGGTGTTCAGAGCTTCGACGATGGTCTTTTGCAAAAGTTGGGACGCCGTCACTCGGCGCAAGGCGCAGCCGATGCCTACCATATGGCAATCGACGCTGGCTTCGACAACGTTAGCCTAGACCTGATGTACGGACTCCCCTATCAGGACGCACAACAGTGGGAATCGACGCTGGCCAGGGTGTCCGCTCTAGATCCGGCACACATATCCATGTACTGCCTTACGCTGGAGGGCGGCACGCCCATGGAGCAATGGGTGAAGCTAGGCCAGATGCCAGAGCCGGACCAGGATCTGGCTGCAGACATGTACCTCTCTGCTCAAGAGCGTATGAAAAAACAGGGTTACCGGCACTACGAGATCTCCAATTGGTCGCACGTGGGCAAGGAGAGCCGGCACAACCTGACCTATTGGCGCAACGGTTCGTACATTGGAGTAGGGCCGGGAGCGCACTCCTATTTGCCAGGCTATCGTTTCTTCAACATTAAGTCGCCCCGCGACTACATAGACCGTTTGGCTAGTATGGACTTCGATACACCAGTTGCCGGAATATCCCAAAAAATCCAAAAAATGCCAATAGTGGAAACCGTTGAAGACATTGATACAAGCCTGGAGATGTCCGAGACCATGATGATGGGTCTTCGGTTAGATACCGGAATAGAGGTGCGCGACTTCACACAGCGGTTCGGCGGACCACCTGAAAGCTTCTACGGCGAGACCCTGGAGGAATTGATCTCGCTGGGCCTGCTCCAGTCAGAGGAGGGCTGCCTGACCCTGACGCCCCACGGTCGCATCATGGGCAACCAGGTCTTCAGCCGGTTCTTCTAGAGTCGAGGGCATAAATCTCAAACCTTGCTTATTCCAGGTTAACTACTGATATCAGTGCGTGAAAATTCTTTCATCGCCTTACTGTCCTGTGATATAATTTGGTGTCGCACAGGCGTTCTAAATTTGATAAGATATGTTCTAGTCTGTCCTCTGGACACTAGAGGAATTTACAAGAGGTTAACTTTCCATGAGAGTCGTTTTTCTTGAAGACGTTGAAGGCGTAGCCCAGGGCGGCGACGTCAAAGAGGTAAAGAACGGTTTCGCTCGAAACTACCTGATTCCCAAGAACCTGGCCGTTCCTGCCACGCACAACGCGCTTCAGAAGGTGCAAGGGCTGACTGTGCAGGCCGAAAAGGACCGAGTGAAGATGCTGTCCGACATGACAGAACTCGCTACTCACCTGGAGGGCGTGCAAGTAAACGTGGAGATGCGCGCAGGCGCCACTGGCCAGCTATATGGCTCCGTGACCAACTCCATGGTTGCCGAGAGGCTTTTTGAACTGACCCAGCGTCAGATTGATCGTCGCGTCATCGAGATTTCTGATCCCATAAGAGACCTTGGTAGGTTCGAGGTCAACGTTCGTCTCCATGCAGACGTTCACGCAACTATTGCTGTGCTGGTGTACCCCCTGGGTAAAGACCCCGAAGAGTATTCTCAGTTGCTAGTTGAAGAAGCTGAGGCTGCTGCTGCCAAAGAGGCTGCCGGCGAGGATGGCTTTGAATACGAGGTTGTAGCAGAGGATTCTGAGGACGCGCCCGAGGCATCAACTGCCGAAGACGACTCGGAATCAGAATCGGAACCTGCAGAATCCGAGGAGCCTGAAGAAGCCGCCGCCGCTGAGGAATCTATCGAAGATGGCGAGGACGATTCCGCCGAGGCTTCGGAGGAAACTGACTCAGAAGGTAACTAAATTTCATTCCAAAGTTTTGTAAATGCCTTGTAAATGCCTTGTAAACGGGCTTTGATTTTCATAGCCTAAGCCGTGTCCATTAGACCTGCTTTACTACCCTTTGATTCATTTGCACATTACTTGAGGAATGAAATTTGTACGCCGAACGTTTACCACCACACGACCTCAATGCTGAGGAGTCGGTAGTCGGTTCTATTCTCATCGACGCCGATGCCCTCAGTACAGTTACATCCTTTCTTAAATCTGAAGATTTTTTTGGCGAGAGAAATCGCATGTGCTTCAACGCCTGCGAAGCCTTGGTTGAACAGGGCGTAGCCATTAACCAGATCACAGTGGCGCATGAACTTTCCCTTAATGACCAGTTAGAGAACGTTGGCGGGCCCGGGTACCTTAGCCATTTGGTGATGGTAGTGCCGACGTCCGCTCACATTGAACACTACGCACGCATAGTCCAACGGACCTCGATCATGCGCCAACTTATTGATGTTGGCGGAAGAATCGCCGGTATTGGCTTCGATGGTGGAGCGGATTCCGACGTGGCCTTGACTAAGGCCGAAGAGCTTCTGTCCGATGTGCGTTCTGGCCGTGGTGCCGGTGACTTTGTTCACATCCGGGACGTTCTGGACGAATATTTAGAGGAGAGCAATGCTCTTCACGGGCCAGACTCGGACCACAGGGCGCCAGTAACAACCGGCTATCAGATGATGGACCGACTCCTGGGCGGCGGTATGCAGCGGTCCGACATGATCGTGCTGGCTGCCAGGCCCAGCCAGGGCAAGAGCACGCTGGCGTTCAATGTTGGTCGCAATGCTGCAGGGCAGGGCAACACGGTTGGTCTGTTCAGCCTTGAGATGAGCCGCTCGCAGATTGGAATGAGGCTACTTTCCAGCGAGGCGGATGTTGATAGCTACCGCATGCGGTTAGGCCTGCTGAACTCCAACGAGGACACTCGACTGTTGGATGCCGTGGGAATGCTTTCGGACTTGCCAATTTACATTGATGACTCACCTACACAAACTATCTCTGAGATGAGGGGAAAGGCGCGTCGGCTTCAGGCTGAACGGGGACTGGACCTTCTCATCATAGATTACCTTCAGCTTATTGGTGGCAACGGTAGGATAGACAATCGCGTCCAGGAGATGGGTGAGATATCACGGTCCATCAAAGGCATGGCTCGTGACCTGAACATACCTGTAATCGCATGCTCACAATTGAGCCGTGCCATTGAACAGCGGCCCAATCACAGGCCACTGCTGTCCGACTTGCGGGAGAGCGGTAGCATCGAGCAGGATGCTGATATAGTTGCCTTCATTCATCGGGAGGATACTTTCGTTAGTAGGGAAGACTGGGATAAGCGCAACCCTACGGCCCCGTATCCTGAAAATACGGCCGAGATCATATTTGCCAAACACAGGAACGGACCGGTCGGTTCTGTCTCTCTGTACTTCCGCAAGGATCTTGTGCGGTTTGAAAGCCTTGAGACGACCCAAACCATGGAATATGCGTAGGGGTCCTCTTAGGTTGTTTTCCCGCAAGTGTAGCTTGTAATGAAAACTCAAAAATATTTTGAGGGCTTTTCTCGGCGCGTTAGGTCCATCCCTGTGCCGAGTCCAATGTTTGGACTTTTGCTGGAAAAGATCGATGATCTTGCCGAGTTTAAGGCCACACTGAGGGTCATGTATCTTCTCCAAGAAAAGAAGGTTTTCCCCAGGTTCCTTACTCACAGTGAACTGATGGCAGACCGCACTCTGGTACAGGCGCTGGCTACGGATGGCCAGCCTGACCATAAACGGATTGAGTTAGCTGTTCAAAAGGCTGTCGAGAGAGGCACTCTAGTCTCCGCAGTGGGGCGTAACCCGGAAGAACGCCTGTACATGGTCAACACCGAACAGAATCGGGTGGCGCTGGCCAATATGGTTGGCTCAGATGGCGTTGTGGACTCAGGGCCAAGTCCGGAGCCGTGGGAAGGCGTGGCCAACAAGCCGAACGTCTTCGCCATGTACGAGTCCAACATTGGGCTTCTGAGCCCCATGGTCGCGGACGAACTTCGTGAGGCGGAGGAGCTATATCCTGAGGAGTGGATCGAAGACGCCTTTCGTGAGGCAGTAGGTCAGAACAAACGAAGCTGGCGCTATATTTCGCGCATATTGGAGCGCTGGGACACAGAGGGCAGACACGATGGAAAACCTGGGCGACATTCTAAAAAGTCTAGACGCTACTAGAAACGCGCAATCATCGGGCAGTGCTTCTTTTGAGAGTTCAGAGGAAGATGGCGGGAGTTCGGTTTATGAGTTGCCGGAACACGCCTGTGAAAGGTGTGGCGATCGTGGCTGGTTCACGCCAGACGTACCAGCAGGCCATCCCGAATTTGGAAAAATAGTTACTTGCGAATGCCAGAGTGAGAGGCTTAGCAACGAGCGCTCCGCACGGCTGTTTCGCTACAGCAATCTGGGGCAGCTCACCCGATTCACCTTCGACACCCTTGATCCCGATGGCATCTCAGATGATCCACTCCACTTAGGTGGGGATTTACTATCAAAACTAGTAGATGAACCGTCCACTATTTTCTGTAACCAACTAGCAAATCCATCTTTCCCACCAGCTTTTACCAACGCCTTAATTAAATTCTGAGTATCTGAATCATGTAGAGCTAAGGCTTTAATATCATCAAATCTCTTTCCACGTTGCATAGCCTCACCTGCTGCTGTTTGCTGATAGTATTGTTGCATACCAGGCATTTGTTGTTGGACACCCTGCAACATCTGTAATCCCATCATTCTATTTTGTTGTTCCTGTTGCGATGCTAACTCACCTTCAGTTCTTTGTGTAGCTTCAGTAACACCTCTCTGAAATGCAGCTCCACCTGTACCTCTACCAAGAGAGGCTTGAGCAACCTGTGCAGACCTTCTCTGTGCATCTTCTATTTGTTGACGAGTTCTCTGACCTCTAGCTAGTGGTAATGCCATTTGTTGTGCTTGTGCCAACACCTGCTCTCTCTGCTGTTGCCATTGAGCAGCTCTCTTCTCAGCTTCTGTCGGGCCT
>CAJWRP010000206.1 GCA_913046025.1 uncultured Chloroflexota bacterium | reverse complement strand
GCCACCGACGACGCTCCTCCGATGGACGTGCCCCGTGGCAAGGTGATGGGCGGGACCAGCTCCATTAACGGCCAGGTTTTTTTGCGGGCCATTCCCGACGACTTCGACTACTGGGTCAGCATGGGCAACGACCTCTGGAGCTTCGATCAGGTGCTGCCCTACTATCGCAAGCTGGAGACGGACCTGGACATCCAGGACGACTTTCACGGCAGCGACGGCCCGATGATGACGAGACGACACAAGATCGAGGACCTTCTTACGGACCAGAGGGCGTTCTATGACGCCTGCCTGGACGCAGGGTTCCCGTCCAATAGCGATCACAACCATCCTGACGCTACAGGCGTCGGTCCCTATGCGCTGAACAATCCCAATGGCATTCGTTGGAGCACCTCTATGGGTTACCTGAACCCGGTGCGCCATCGGCTGAACCTGACAATCAAACCCAACTGCATGACCCGTCGAGTGCTCATAGAGAATGGCCGAGCAATTGGCGTCGAAGTGGAGAGCGCGGGCGAGATTTTTGAGGTCTTCGCTGACGAAATTGTCGTTAGCGCAGGATCGATCGGCTCACCCCACCTGCTCATGCTGTCGGGCATCGGCCCCAAGGCACAGTTGGAGGCGCACGGCATACCCGTCGTTCGTGACGCGCCTGGTGTTGGGCAGAACCTGCGCGACCACCCGTCGGTCAATGTGTGGTGGGAGTGCAAGGACGACTACCCGATTCCCCCGATTGGCGTCGGCGCTCAGAAGGTGGCCTTGCGTTACACGGCAGAAGGCTCTGATCTGGACAGGGACATGATTATCATCATGCGTTTCAATAACGAGACACGCATGCTCATCATGACGTCCGGTGTCTACCTAGCCAAGTCTGCCGGTTCCCTCATACTGGCTTCAGCTGACCCCAATACGCAGCCGGTGCTGGACTATAACTACATGTCTGACCCTTTCGACCTCAAACGCCTTCGCAATGGAATTCATCAGTGCATCCGGCTGTCGCAGTTCCCAGCTTTCGGCGAGATCATTAAAGGACTGAACCAGCCATCACAGGAGCAGCTGGATTCCGACGACGAGCTGGATTCCTGGATAAAGCGTAACGTGTCCACAATGCACCACATCTCCTGCACCTGCAAGATGGGCCCGGCCTCCGACCCCATGGCTGTAGTCGACCAGCTCGGCAACGTTCACGGCATTGAGAGCCTGCGAGTGGCGGACGCCTCGATAATGCCGGACTGCGTTCGCGCCAACACCAACGTCACGACCATCATGATCGGCGAGCGCGTAGCGGACTTCATCAAGCAGGGTGTATAAGGCTTAGTCTCGTTCGCAGCAGGTCGGCACAAAGTGGCTTGCTTCTTCAGGCCTGCACCGGTGCCGCCGAGACCTGACCTGTCATGTACACCCGACGAAGAATTGGCTGCAGTCCGCCTATAACAGCTATCGCAACGATAAAAGTCAGGCCAGTGACTATGAATATGGGCGGGGCAGAGAAGGCATCGGCCGTGAACCCGTAACCCAGGTTGGCGAAAGCCATCATGCCACCGGTGTGGAGTAGATACAGACTCGATATTCGGCCTCGAAGTCGGTCCGGCGCAATTAACTGGATATAGGCGGTAGTTAGCGCCATATAGGTGGCTTGCGATGCGCCCATAACAATACTGGCCAGTATGGCCAAGGGAACATTACCGGAAACCGCTAGAAGAACTGGCGCAATACCGCTCATCAACCCAGTTATGAGAAGCAGCCGGCCCTTATTTTTCGTGGCTGTTACGCCAGCCAATAAAAGAATTCCCACCAGAGCCCCGACACCCAGGGCCATAACCAGGTAGCCAAGCACTGACCCGTCTTCAGCGCCGAGAGTCTGCCTCGACAAGATAGGTAGGATTGACTCGAAAGACATTACCAGCACGCAGTGCAACATCACCATTATCATAAAAAGCGCAATGGTCTTGTTTGTGTATACGTAGATCAGGCCGTCCAGCATCCCTCGGGCTAATCCGCTCTCTGACCGTATTTCACCACGAGAAACCGTTCGCGTACGCATAATCTGAATGACGCCAATGCCGCTGAAAATCGCGCTAAGAACAAGCACACCGGCAACTCCGATAGAGGGAATGGCCAGGAGCGGTGCTGCAACCAGTAGACCAAAGAATCTGGCACCGTGTCGCGTAACCGCATTTAGCGTTATAGCGTTCAAAAGGACGTCCGAGGGCACCTGGTTGGGGATCAACGCCTGTACTGCGGGCTCCTGCGTTGCGCGGAAAGTGCCGCCAATGAAGGCCATTACAGCGATATGCCACACTTGAAGTCCACCGGCAAGAGCTAAAGCAGCAATAGTCACATTCACCAGGAAGCTGCCCCAGAAGGTAACCTGCGCCAGGCGTCTACGATCATAGCGATCGGCTAGCAGTCCGCCAACGGGCGATACCAGCAGAAACGGCAGCATTGAAAAGAAGGTAATTACACCTACCAGCGCAGATTTGTCCGACTCATTCAAGACCAGCCAGGAACTGGCAACGATGAACGTCCACATGGCTGAGCCGGAGAACATGTTAGCTGTCCATAGACGCCGGTAGTCCGTGAACCGGAAGGCGGCAAAATGCGGTTGGTTAGCTAAGCTGGCGATTAGTTCCGGCGTTCGCAAAAAGTTACCTCAGCCTATTAGAATTACCCTGATTGATTGGGGGTTGATTGGGGCGGGCAGTATGCTGCCGCATTTTGACCTGAGCACGCCCTCTGTCGCGGCGACATGCAATAGTACCATCAAGAAGGCGAAAAATCAGAAATGTTGGAACGCTTTAAAAACCTATTTAGCGAAGGGGTCCGTCAAAAGGCAGCGCGTCGCTTCGGCCTAACCGGCGTGCCGTGGACAGCCTTGGATGGCAGTCACAGCTACGTCTACGATTACGACCTGGGCGACCGCAGTGTCGTTCTGAAAATAACGCATACTATTCACCGCTCGGCAGACCTGATCAGTGGCGAACAGGATTTCTTGGATTACCTGGCCGTTAATGGCGTCACGGTTAGCAGACCGGTGCTCTCCGCTCGGGGCAAGTTAGTGGAGATGATTCCCGCTCAAGAAGGCGAGTTCCTGGCCTGGGCCTTCGAAAAAGCACCGGGGGCATTGGTGGAGTGGACCACATGGACACCCAAGAAGTACAGCAAATGGGGCTCTGTCCTCGGCAAGATGCACAGGCTGACCAAGACTTATCATCCCTCAAACCAGGCCTGGCGCAGACCCACCTGGGACGCGGACAGCTACTGGGACTTTTCGATAGATACTCCGGGTGTAGAGTGGACGATGCTCGACAAGCGACGGCAGCATAGGCAATGGCTAGACTCATTGCCCACGGACCCGGACAGCTTCGGGCTCGTGCACACGGACCTGCATCCCTGGAACTTTTTCTGGGACGGCTCGGACGTCTGGCCCTTCGATTTCGACAATCTGCAGTACGACTGGTTTGCTATGGATTTCGCGGCCATCATCCAGAACGCGGTCATATGTCAGGCGAACCACCACGCTCTGGGCCAGCACGAATACTGGTCTGGCGGCACCAGCATGGACAGCCGGACATTTCTGGACTACTTCATGCGGGCGTTCATGGAGGGCTACCGCCGGGAGAATACGCTGGCTCGGGATCGTCTTCAAGATATCCCGGGCATGCTGAATCGGCGTCACCTGAGCATTTATTTTGACATGGCTTCTTCTGAAGGCCTCCGTGCAAAGACGCCGGAAAAGCAGGCGGTTGATTTCCCGTGGCGCACACTGAACCAGCTTCGCCACGAGGTCGAGAACGACTTCTGGAGCCAGTTCGATTTCACCCGCTATTAGTAATAAGATGTGCTATACACCGGGCTAAACAATGCCTAAATCAGATCGAGTGTGGCATGAGAAATATTGGCTCTGTCGGGGCTTGTCTAAGGGATGCCTAGTTGCTGGTCCGAGGGCTATCCCGTTGCAACTTTGTTAAGCCGGTCATCAAGAAATAGAGAGGAATCCATTGAAATACGATTACGTTGTTGTGGGCGCGGGGTCAGCCGGCGCCGTTATCGCCGCCCGGCTTACTGAAGATCCCACCAAATCGGTGCTACTACTGGAGGCTGGACCAGACTTCCCGGATGTCGACCACCTGCCTGAAGAGGTGCGCTACAACTACACCACTTCCAACAAGCAGATCTCTGACAGTGACTACAACTGGAAATTCATAGGCAAGGCCACCGACCGTGGCGAGCCCATGACCGTTCCCAGGGGCAAAGTCACCGGCGGCTCCAGCGCCATCAATGCGCAGATCTTCCTGCGGGGCGAGCCCGACGATTACGACGACTGGGCTTGGTGGGGTAACGACGAATGGAGCTTTCAAAAGGTACTTCCCTTTTTCCGCAAGCTGGAGAACGACTTGGACTTTCAGGACGACTACCACGGCACCGAGGGACCGATCATAGCCGTGCGGCCCAAACGCGAGCGCTGGGGAGAGGCGCAAAATGCCTTCTACAACGCCTGTCGGGCTGAGGGCTTCCCGGACGTCCCTGACCACAACAACCCCGACTCCACCGGCGTTGGCCCTATGCCCAAGAACGACCTCGATGGCGTCCGGGTTAGCACCGCCATAGGGTATTTAGGCATGTCTCGCCACCGCCTCAACCTAACAATCAAAGGCAACTGCCTGGTGCGAAAGATCATCTTCGAGGGCAAGCGAGCTGTGGGTCTGGACGTAGAGAGCGCCGGTGAGCGTTTCACCGTGGAAGCCGACGAAATCGTGATGAGCGCGGGCCCTGTTGGCTCACCTCACCTGCTTATGCTATCGGGTGTTGGCCCGGCTGCGCACCTGCAGGAGCATGGCATCCCCGTGGTTCACGATCTTCCCGGCGTAGGCCAGAACCTACGAGATCATCCCTCGCTGTACCTGGCCTGGAAGACGAAGCCCGAGCATGATTTAAATCGAATGGCCCGCTCTGGACTGTCTATGCGCTACACCGCAGAAGGCTCGGACCTGCGCAACGACATGATGATAATCATGCTGTCATACGCCACCGAGCGCATCGATCGGGGATCGCCAACGGACCGGCCCCTGGGAATCGGCATGATCGCTCACGCCACACCCTCCGCTTGCAGCTTGCGCGCCATGTCGCGGAGATTCCGCTCTCCAACACGTCGATGGCGCTCTGGCACCGCATCGAGGATCTCGAACACGCGCTCGCCCGATGCCTTCGCCGATGATGCCTGAACGATCGCAAACCCTGACATGCGTATTGGGGCCGCAGCAAACCCAGGTAGAGCAGAAAAGCCGCCATCTCCCCGGGCGACAATCTCCCCGAGAGCATTTCGTTGGCTCCAACCCCGAGAACGGTAATGATCGCGATGT
>CAJWRP010000205.1 GCA_913046025.1 uncultured Chloroflexota bacterium | reverse complement strand
TGCGAAGTTATTCGGGCGACCAGGCTGGCAAGAACTCATTCGACGCATTGTTGGTGAGGTTGGTCTGGCCGGAGCCGTCAGCGTTCATCACGTATATTTCAGTGTTGCCGTCGCGGTTGGAGCGGAACGCGATCTTTGCGCCGTCGGGCGACCAGGATGGGAACTGGTCTATCGCCGAATTGTTGCAGAAGCTGGTCTTGGCTTAGCCTTTTAGCTTTTTGTAGACGGCAGGGAGCGTCTCTCCTAGGCGGTCGAAGCTGCGCCAGTTTTCGTACTGGGGAGACAGCGCCTTGACGACAGACTCGCTGGCCGTTGTGTCGTCCTGGCCGTCCTGTATGGCGGTCTTCATCTGGCCAACCAGGGCATGAATGAAGTCGCGTGCTCCACCTAGCGCTGCGTAGTCGCCAACCGGACCATGGCCGGACATGAAACGCTCGATGGGAATATCAGCCAGCCGGTTATCGGTCTCCAGCCACTCCTCGGGGTAGCTATCGCCCAGGTACGGCACGCCGCCATCCTGCGCAACGTCGCCCGTGAACAGCAGCTTCTCTGCAGGCAGATGGATAACGATGTCTCCGCTGGTGTGGGCCTTACCGAGGTACTTAAGGATGATTTCTCTGCCGCCGAAGAACAGCCGCATGCTGGTCTCGAAGGTCACGCTGGGAGGCGTGATGTTCACCGCCTGGGCCTCCAGTGACCAGGGATCGTTGGCGGCCTTGATCTTGTCCTTCCACTGCTGGTTCCACTCGACGTCCACCATCTCGTCGTAACAGTTCTCGTGGCCAATGATCGTCGCCTCGGGAAACTCCTCGTTGCCCCAGGTGTGGTCCCAGTGCGAATGCGTGTCGATGACGTACTGGATGGGCTTGTCCGTGATGTGGCGAATGTCCTTGATGAGGTCGCGAGCGAAGGACGGGACGCGAAGGGAGTCAATGACCAGGACGCTGTTGTCGCCGACGATGATGCCCGAGTTTGTCAGCCCTTCATGAAGGCGCGCATAAATGCCGGTCTCAAGCTCAATGATTTCTGTCCCAGGAGTTGTTGTCATGAGTATCCTCCGATTTTTTCTTGGGGCCATTGTATGCGAAATTCCCGGCGATTGATAAGCCCGCGATGTATTGCTTCGGATGTCACCCTCTATCGCCTCAAAAGCGGCCAATCCCTACATCCGCAACTTGTGACTGCTAACATGCACCCTAGTCTTTGAAGTTTTTGAAATTATTAAAAAATTTGATGTTCTTGATTGTTAGGGAAACGAGAAGTCGTGAAGCTATTTAGCAGGTTCAATGCCTTTATAGGGATACTGGGAGTGCTCCTGGTTCTCACGGTGATTGTGGGAGGCAGCGGCGGTGCTTTTTCCGAGCAGGACGCCATTCCGACCAGGACGGCCCTCAACCTGATCGTGTACGCGGACCTCCAGGGGCAGATACACACGCTGTCGCCGGACGGTTCGTCGGCCTCACGCGTGGTCAGTCCCGAGACCGGCTTCTACACGTGGCCTGCGTGGTCGCCGGATGGCAAGAGCATCGTATTCTCCGGCACAGCGCCGGGCGACGGCGGCGAAAGCGCCCTGGGTCTGTACATTTCAAAAATGCCTGACGGCGAAGCTCGCGTGATATATACCAACGAACCTGGCATGGGGCCAATTCTGCCCGGCATGCCTCACTACCCCCTCTGGTCGCCGGACAGCAGGCATCTGTCGTACATGGCGTCTGAGCCTATCGGTCTGATGCTGTTCCTGGACGACCTCACCGATGAGCAGCCCGGTAGTGTCGTGGTCAGGAACTCGCCGCTGTACGCATCCTGGTCATCGGACTCCAAGAGCCTCATGGTGCATTCCGGTGCTGCTCACGTCCTGGTTGATTCCGCTGATAGGCAGAAAATAGTGGAGAAAGTAGTCGCAGCTGACGGCTACAGAACCCCTGCCTGGTGGCCTTTGAGTAATAAGAAGATCGCGCTGCTGCAGAACAAGTCCAGCTCAAGCAAACTCTATATCGTTGATCTTGATGCGGCCGATTGGACCTTCGTCGATGACGTAGAGGAGCACGCAGCATTCATCTGGTCTCCCGATGGCACGAGCCTGGCCGTTGCCAAGTCCAGGGCGCGGGAAGGACTGATTTCGCCGGGGATAACTCTGTACGGGCCGGACGGCACTAGGAAGGCGATGAGTGTAGAAGGGAACATTCAGGCGTTCTTCTGGTCTCCTGACAGCCTAAAGCTGGCTTACCTTCTTGTGACCAGAGACAGAGGCGTGCTGCGCTTCATGATGCTGGATATGGTCACTGGCGATCGATGGCCGCTGGTTGATTTCACGCCGACGCCTGACCAGTCGATAGCCTACGATTTCTTCGATCAGTTCGCTATATCGCATAGCCCTTGGTCGCCTGATAGCCGATCGCTGGTGCTGGCTGGTAACTTGAGGCATGGCGGCACAGCCGTTTCGCTGAATCGGCAGGTAGCGCCGCAAATCTACGTTGTTGATGCGCAAAAGAACCCGACAGTAACCTCGATCGCTAATGGGTTCTTGGCTTTCTGTTCGCCGCGGTAAAGGCTAGCAGCTTGCCGCCGCTGACCGACCTCTTAAACTCGTTTGGCCACCAGGGAGCTTGAGGCGAGTGGAACATGGCGTATGTTTTGGCCAGCGATGCACAGGTTCGTAAATGAGATGGGGCTCAGGTAGCCCGCCGCCAGATCCGAGGCCGTCATGACGTGTCCTCACGAAGCATTCTTTAAACTGGTTAACGGTTGTTTCGTGCTGAATCAAGGTCCGCAATTAGTTAGCGGGCACATTGTCGGCCATACATTCAAAGTTTTCTAGCGGTTTTCCTAAAATGGTTTTGATATGGCTCAGGGACGGGGACTTCGACTTTCTTGACACGGTATTCTTCCTGAACGTAACCTAGCGAAAATTAAATCAATGCTCGCGTCAGTGAATAGCTGCGTGATCGAAGAGAGAGGCTGAATGAAACTTCTGACTTATGAGGATGGCTCTGGGCCGAAATGCGGTGTTCTTCGTAACGACAATGTTATTGACGTGGCGACCTTACTGAACTCCCAACCCCTACGGGACGTGCAGGCATTACTTGAGTTGGATGACTCACCTCTGGATCGCGTCAGGGAAGCTCTGGACGGAACGGCGGATGAGGGAATACCACTGGGCCGTGTGCGACTGCGATCGCCGGTTTTGCGGCCGCCAACGGTGCGCGACTTCATCGTGTACGAGGAGCATGCCACGGGGCAGGGAACTCGAGAGGCCGCCGACGCTTGGTATAGGCTGCCCATATTTTATTTCTCAAATACTCTGCGTATCCTGGGGCAGGGCGACCACTTCCCCTATCCCTCGGCATGCGGGCAACTGGACTACGAGATGGAGATAGGTTGCATCATCGGACGCGAGGGCACTAATGTCTCGGCAGCTGATGGACTGGACTACATAGCAGGGTTCTGCATCTTCAACGACTGGAGCTGCCGCGATCTGCAATTCGACGAGATGGATGCTCGTCTCGGGCCTGCCAAGGGCAAGGACTCTGCGACGACTCTTGGCCCGTGGATGGTCACAACCGACGAGATGGCGCCCTACCTGAAAGACGGACGGCTTCAGGTCAAGTGCAATGTCACGGTGAATGGCGACAAGTGGATGATCGACGGCAACGGCGGTGTTTCTTACCACACTTGGGGTGACATGGTGGAGCGGGCCTCCCGGGACAGCCGCATAGTGCCAGGGGATGTCTTTGGCAGCGGTACAGTAGGCGGTGGATCTATCAGCGAAGCCGTGCGCAAGGGCTTCGACAAAGCGCGCTACCTGCAACCGGGAGATCACGTAGAGCTGTCCGTCGAGGGAATAGGGGAACTGCGAGGTACCGTGGATGAACCGGTCATATCCACCGATGGCTACAGGTACATGGCCAAAGAGCAACGGGACATGCCGGAAATGGGTTCGGGCCGCGACTACAGATACGAGCTCAAGAATTAATCTTGCACTGACTACGAACAGGTCAAATAAAAACAGGGCGCATGTAAATGCGCCCTGTTTTCGTATTACTTGAGGGGTTGTTCTGAGTTAGACCTTCTGGTAAATCTGGACTCGGTGGCGATAGCAATCGGCAACGTAGACCTTGTCATCGGTGTCTACTTTGACTGAGACAGGCCTGTAGAAACGCCGCTTGGGCTCAATATTCTGCTCCGCTAGCTCCAGCTTCTCCTCAATCTCTGGATTAGCTTCGAGGTAGCTTCGCGCCCACTTCGAGAGACCGCTGTGGCCTATTAGCGTGTCTTTGTAATTGCCCCCTACATCGAAGACTTGCACGCGGTCGTTCATCCAGTCGCAAACGTATATATCGCCTGAAGCGTCAGTGGCTACTCCGGTGGGTCGATTGAATTGCCCTTCGCCGTTACCTGTCTCTCCAAATGTCATCAGTACTTGTCCATCGGTGGTCAGCTTCTGGACTCGGTCATTACGCCAATCGGATATGAAGACATTGTCGTCATCATCTATGAAGATGTCCCAAGGCATGTTGAACTGGCCTTCGCCATTGCCAAGCTCACCCCACTGGCTCAGGAACTTGCCACTGGTGTCGTACTGCTGAATTCGGTTGTTGATTGAGTCCACCACGAACAGTGTGTCCTTGGAGTCGAACGCAATGCCCGATGGTCTGTCCCATTGTCCCTCGCCGCTGCCCTGCTGTCCAAAGGAGTACAGGAAAGAGAAGTCGGTCGGATCGTAGACGTTGATTCGCTGAGTGTGCTCTTCGGCGACAAAAAGCTTGCCTTTACCATTAAAGGCGATGTCCGTGATCCAGATGAACTGGCCTTCTTCTTTGCCCCAACCAGGCATCTGGTTCAGGTACTCGCCGTCTTTGCTGCACTTGGTGATGCGCACGGCCTCTTGCTGGTTAGGGTTGCCACGACTGCCGACGTATAGGTTACCGTCCGGACCAAATTCGACAGACACCGGCCCGCTGAATCCAGGTCCGCTTGCCGACAGTAGTCCGATCACATCTTGGTACTGATATAGCCCCTTAACAGAGGCTGGATTTCCAATTGTTTGTAGCATAGAAGTTTCGCTTTGCTGTTAGTCGTTAGTTAGTAGTTTTTAGTATTTAGTTTTGAACTTGATTTTAAAAAACTAAAAACTAAATACTAACTACTCATTACTCTCATCCAAACTGATATTCGCGGGTGGCGCCGATCATCTTTAGCGTTCGCAGCATGAGCTGCTCGGCGAACATGCGGTCCTCGGGGTTATCCGTACGAATCTCCCCGGCTCGGCCTACGCTCTCAACCAAGTCCGACATCGTTTCTTCCTTAAGCTCAACGTAGCCCAGGAGCTCCAGGCAGCCGTCTATTAGCATCTCAGGTGTG
>CAJWRP010000204.1 GCA_913046025.1 uncultured Chloroflexota bacterium | reverse complement strand
TGTGACCTGGCATGGCTCGGAAAAGAGTCTCCTCACCCCGGTTGGTGATGACGGCATAGGTTCCTCGCCGGTCCTCTTCGCACGGATGCCTCTCTACCAGTCCGGCCTGCCCCATGCGGTCTACCACGCGTGTCAGACCGCTGCGGCTTAGCAGTACTGACTCTGCCAGCTCCTGCATGCGCATGGCCCCACGTTGAGCGCTGTCCAGGTGGGCGAGAATGTCGTACCAGGTTAGTGGTAGGTCCTGCGCGGCCTCCATTTCTTGTTCCAGCTCGCGCAAAACAGTCGAGTACGTGAGGAGGAATGCCCTCCATGAAGCTAATCTCTGATCGCCAGATGTGGTTGTCATAACGCCTCCGATGTTAGCAGTACTAGGCCATATTGACTATAGTTGTGGAGGCAAGCATTTTGGAAAAAATATAGTTTCCTATCCAATTATTATTAAAAAACGAAAGATAATTTTGTCTTCTTAGGGCGTATAGACCGAAGTGGCTGCGAGCTTGTGTACTAAAACAGATGCCGTTATCATGCGTTGCAGCGGTATTCATAATTACGTTAACTCTTTCCGTAGGTTGTCGAATGAGCCAAACAGAAGGATCCGGCCTGCTTGCTGTATTTGCGCATCCTGATGACGAGTCAGCGGCCACAGGGGGTACTCTGGCGCACTACGCCAAGGAAGGGTTCAGAGTGAGGCTTGTCTGTGCGACTAGGGGGGAGATTGGTGAGATTTCGGACCCTAATTTGGCATCGCATGCTAATCTGGGCGAGGTCCGAGAGCAGGAGCTTCGAGACGCTGCAGCCGCGTTAGGAATATCAGAGTTGACTCTGCTGGACTATCGCGACTCCGGTATGGCGGGCACCGACGATAACGAGCACCCCAACGCCCTTAGCAATGCGCCTGCGGATGACGTTGTGGCAACATTGGTAGGGATTATCCGAGAGTTCAAACCCAGTGTAGTGATTACATTCGATCCCTCTGGTGGTTACGGCCACCCAGATCACATTGCCATCCACCACCACACCGTGAACGCCTTCAGAGTGGCATCAGACCCTTCCCTGTATTCCGACAAAGGAGAACCGTGGAATGCGTCTCGGCTGTTCTACACCGTATTCACCGACCGGTCCTTCGCGAATATGCGGGAGAGTCTGCAGAAGAATGGCGTGGATACCTCAGAAATGGACCAGTGGGAGAAGGAGGCCGATTTTTGGGACGACAACAAAGTGGACGTGCGCATGGACCTGAGTGGCGTGGCCGACGCCAAGTGGGATGCCCTTAACGCCCATCGTACCCAATTCGGGGAGAACAACATATTCAGTTCCATACCGGTGGAGGAGGCAAAGGCCTCCTTGTCGACGGAGACCTTTGTGCTGGCTCAACCCGCGCCTGTATCTGGAACTCAGCTAGCCGACCTCTTTGACGGCCTTTCTTCTTAGACATTTGGCAGTTGGTATCTTTGACCGGCAACGGACGTAGAATATCGGAGAATTGGCGGCATTCAGGCTCGGAGCCTTTCTCCACATAAGAAGAAAACAGATATGGAGCGTAGATTATGGCGATAAAGACCAGAGGCGTGAATCATCCAGCCATTATTGGTCAGGACCGCGATGAGACGGTCAAGTTCTATACCGAGGTCCTGGGCATGCGATTGGTATTAGACCAGCCCAACCTGGATGAGCCCCGAATGCAGCACCTCTTTTTCGACGCTGGCAATGGTGGATTCATAGCCTACTTCGTCATCAACAAAGGCACTGACCTTGAGCTTCCGAAGGCGCAGGATGGCATAGGTCACATGGGTCATGTCGCGCTGAATCTGGTGGGGACCATTGAGGACGCTATGGAGAATTTGAACAACCATGGCCTCAAGTTCATGTGCCCTATTGACCGAGGCTACGAACGATCGGTGTACTTCAAGGACCCCAACGGCGTGCTGGTTGAGCTTCTCACCTGGATAACGCCGTTACCGGAAGGTGCAGACGAAGCAGAAGTCGTGGCCCGTGCCACAGCGCGTAGAGGGCAGGAGGGCGTGCACCGTATCGAAGACGATCACGTGCGCCGCGCCATGCAGGAAATGGGGTACGCTCTTGAGTCCCAATAACAACGTATCCAAGCTCGTTTCCTGCGAATGGCTGGCCGATCATCTTAAAGATCCTAACTTTAGGGTAATCGAGGTCTCATCGTCAGCGTCCGATGAAAAGTATCGAAAGAGTCATATCCCTGGTTCCGTGTGGTGGAACTGGAAAGACGCATGCTGGCACGCCACCGATCGCGAGTTCGCCACACCGTCTGAGATGGCAGAGAGGTTGGGGGCCATAGGTGTCGGTCCTGATACCACCGTCGTTCTAGTTGGTGACCCGGTGCAGTATGGTACTTACGCCTTCTGGTCTATGACGATGGCTGGTCATAAGGACATCCGTCTGCTGGATGGTGCGCGAACCCGTTGGGATTCAGAGGGACGACCCCTTGAGTCTGACATGACGACTTTCACGCCTGTCGATTACCCACCTCCTGTTGCTGACCAGTCTAGCCGAGTAGGTCGCGACGACATCAGGGCGAAGTTGGGCCAGGCAGGCCGCCTGCTCTTGGATACGCGTTCTCCTGAAGAGTATAGGGGCGACCGGGTAAGTCCAGACTTCCTGGGCTCCGTGGACCACGGTGCGGAACGTCACGGGCGAATACCTGGGGCTGTTCACCTCTTCTATAAGGACCTTGTCAACGAAGATAATACGTTTCTACCGCCAAATCGGTTGCGAGAAATATTCTCTGGTGTGGGCGCAATGGATCACTCGCCTGAAGAGATAGTGTCCTATTGCCGTCTTAGCCATCGCGCCACCCTAACCTGGTTTGCCATGGAGCATATTTTGGGCATGAACAACGTGCGCATCTACGACGGCTCCTGGACCGAGTGGGGTAGCATTGTAGGTTTTCCCATCGAGAAGTAATTTTACATAGCTGGCCCATGGGGACTTGTTTAGAAAATATGACAGGCTAATAGTGATAAAGAGATATATCTGCAAACCCGCCTAGGCCGGATACTTCTCCTTCCACCAGCGGGCGATCTCGATGCGCTTGGCGAACCAGACGTCTGGAAAGCCTTTTGTGTACTCAAAGAACTGCCGTAGGGCAGCAGCGCGAGACGGGCGTCCAATAATGCGACAGTGCAGGCCGATGTTCATCATCTTGGGGTGCGTAGCTCCCTCGGCATAGAGCAGGTCGAAGGTGTTTTTGAGGGTGACGTAGAAATCGTCTGGGCTGCTCATGCCGCCGCGCCAGAACCGCGTATCGTTGGACTCCAACGAGTATGGGACTACCAGCCACTTCCGGCCCTCGGTCTCCCGATAGTAAGGCAGGTCGTCGTTATACGCCATGCTGTCGTACTCGAAGCCGCCCTCCTCTATGACCAGTCGTCGGGTGTTTTCGCCGTGAGCGTAGCGTGTGTACCAACCCAGAGGCCTCTCACCCGTCGTGCGTTGTAAAGACTCAACAGTCTTGCGAATGGCCTCCCGCTCCTCCTCCTCGCCCATCTTGAAGTGTTCCTCCCAGCGGTAGCCGTGGCCGAAAATCTCATGTCCTCGGCGAACCAGCTCTGGACCCACATGCGGATTGCGCTCCAGGGCCAGCGCACAGCAAAAGAAGGTCGACTTCACATCGAATTCGTCCAGAATATTCAGAATTCGCCAGACCCCTACCCTGCTGCCGTACTCGAAGAATGACTCGTTTGCTAGGTCTCGCTGTCCCGGAGGCACCGGTGATGGCACCTCATTGTTAACTTCATGAGTTGCGTCGCCATCGAGCAATGAGTATTCGGAGCCCTCTTCGTAGTTCACCACCACTGAGATAGCAATTCTCGCGTCGTTAGGCCACTGAACGAGGGGAGGATTTGGTCCATAACCTATCAGGTCTCTCTGATTCATGAGCGGGAATACCCCCTTGAGTGAGATTTATGGTAAAGTGACCGCACAAGTTTACTCCATTGGAGGCGGGAGAGGAAAATTGGGAACTTTCGTAACTAGGCATGAACATGATGCGGAGACCTGCCCAGCTGGCCACCCGGAGATGGGGCAAATGTTGCTGCAGATGATCTCGGGCGAGAACGCTTCCAAGATGGGCATCAAGGTGCAGGGAGATGCCGTAGTAGGTGGCCATACCTTCTACATGATTGTCGACGCACCTAATATGGAGATTGTCCAGCAGTTCATGGGGCCGTTTACTCAGATGGGCACCGTTGAGATAATGGAAGCCAGAACCTGCACCCAGGTCGTTGCTCGTGGCAACTGTGGCCCGACGGCCAACATCTGGACCAGTCCAACACCCGCGTAAGTTAGCGGTTTGTAATTTAGCGTATAACACCCGCCTGGTGGACACATACTGCTAGGCGGGTATTTGTTTGGGAGACAACATCAATGACACAAGCTATCAACAAAATACTAGTCGAGAACGATAAAGTTAGGGTTAGCAGCTGGACGTTTCAGCCGGGGACAGAGACTGGCCAGCATGTCCACGAGCTTGCGTACGTCGTCGTGCCAACTTCGACCGGCACGCTGGTCATTCGAGACTCGGAAGGGCAGAGAGACAACAACCTGGTGGCTGGCTCGCCCTACTACAGGGACGCCGGTGTGGAGCACAACGTGTTCAACGAGGGTTCGTCCGAGATGTCATTCATAGAAATCGAATTGAAATAGCCGACAAATGGAATGCCGCAAGATAGCTGGATTCGAAGTTTCGACTATTGGAATGGGCACGTACCGCAGCTTCGATGTCCGCTCTAAAGCAGATATCGATGTTCGTTGGAAAATAATTACCAATTGCATAGAAACCGGCGTCAGCCTGATAGACTCTTCGCCCATGTATGGGGAAGCCGAGCAGGTCATTGGTCGCACCACCGGTGCCGCTGGCGTTCGTGAGAAGCTGCGGTTCGCTACCAAGGTCTGGACAAGGGGGCGTTCCGAAGGCCAGCGCCAGATTCGGCAGTCTTTCGAGCTAATGGGCACCGACTATGTTGATCTATTCCAGATACACAATCTTTTGGACTGGCGCACGCAACTGGACAATCTTGAGGAGCTGAAGAAGCAAGGGCACATCGGCGCAATTGGCGTTACCCACAACACCGCCAGTGCCTACCCCGAGATGATGCAGATAATGAAGACTGGCCGAATAGATGCGATACAGGTGCCCTACAACGTGGTGGAGCGCGCCTGCGAGGCTGAAGTGCTGCCACTGGCCGGGGAACTGGGCATCGCGGTTCTGGTGATGGAGCCTCTGGAGAAGGGACGCTACGTAACAGGCCTGAGGCGAGCGCCTGACATGGCACCCCTAGCGGAGTTTGGCGTCGAAACCTGGGCACAGGCATTGCTGGCTTGGGTC
>CAJWRP010000203.1 GCA_913046025.1 uncultured Chloroflexota bacterium | reverse complement strand
GTTAGTTTTGACATTGATGGAACGCTGGAGTTTGGTGACCCACGGGGCAGCATCACAATGGAAATGGTCAGGAAAATCCAGGCCATGGGACTATGGGTGGGCAGCTGCTCCGATAGGCCTGTCAGCTACCAGCAGCAGATGTGGGACAAGTACGACATGACAGTGGACTTCACAGTGCTGAAGAACCGACTGGACGATGTTAAAGCCGAATTCGAGGCCACAAGCTTTCTGCACATCGGAGACACGGATATGGACGAGTACTTTGCCGGGCAGGCCGGGTTTCAGTTTCTGCTTGTAGACTCGCTGCCGTTTCTGGACTGGACGGAGCAGTTGTCCCTCTAGGCACTAAGTCGGCCTGAATTTCACCAGCGTTACATCGGACGTAACGTCATCGAAAACGGCTGTGACAGCCATATCGACGCGGACTTCCTCGATGGCGCAGTCGATAACATTAGAGATCATGCGCGGCCCTTCTTCCAACTGGATGATTGCGTATATGTACGGGACATCTTCTAGGAACGCCTTGTCCACCGGCTGCTGTATCACGGTGAACGAGTACACCCTCCCTTTGCCTTCGGATTCTACCCAGGACAGATCGCCGGACAGGCAGCGGGGGCACCTCTCCCTGGGATAGAAGAACGAGTTGGAGCACGCATCGCATCGAGGCAATAGCAGCTTGTGGCTTTTGGTCGCATCCCAGAAGGGCTGTGTATGCTCTGGGTTGGCAGCAACCGGCAAGGGCTTCGTATATTCAGACGTCATCTCATGACCTTTGCATTTTCGATTTCAGACTCTTTAGAGAGGCTCAGAGTGTGTTCTCGGACCCGAGAACCAGCGAGCACATTTCGCTCGCCGTACCGCCTCAACCATTCACCATGCACAAGTCGTTTTTGGGCACTTGACGTCCGCCGGCCTTGCCCATGATCTGGCGAGCCCCCTCTACTACGTGGCGAAAGCCTCCCGCAAGTCCCGGCTGTCCACCGGAGAGCTGCCCGCCGTCTGTATTGACCGGGAATGTTCCACTATAGGTAGTATCGGTAGACTCGAAAAAGGGGCCAATCTCGCCCTTCTTTACGAACCCGGCATCTTCGAGGCACACGGCCACGAGAATGGTGTATCAGTCGTAGAATTCAGCAAACTCCATATCGGACGGCTCGTAACCAGCCATGGCGAAGGCCCGCGATGCTGACCCCGCAACCGGCGTAACAGTTATGTCGTCCCGTTGCCAGATGTTCAGCTCCGCCTGCTCCATGCCGACACCCAGAATGTAGGCAGGTCTGTTGCGCAGCGTCTTTGCCCGTTCGGGCGTAGTGATGATTAGCGCAGCCGCACCATCGCAGGGCATAACCGACTCTAGCAGTTTTAGTGGGCGATTTATGTATCGAGAGTTCATCACATCATCGACGGTAATGGTTTGCCCGAAAAAGACTGCGTTCTCATTGGTCAAAGCATTGAATCGCTGGTTCACGGATACCTTGGCCAACTGCTCTTCTGTGGTGCCGTACTCGTGCATGTGGCGCTGGTACATTAGGCCATAGCCCGTATTAGCTCCTGGCGCCATGCCGTACGGCTCTTCCCATTCGGAGCGAACGCCTGGGGCTGGGTTTCCCATGCTCGCCCTGTATTCACGAGAGTTGCCCATGACCACCAGGACGGTATCGCAAAGCCCACCATTAATAGCAAGCGTTGCCGCCACAGTGGCCGTCGCACCGCTGGCCCCTTGCATGGACACGCCCGTGGCAAATTTCGGCTTCAGGTCGAAATACTCAGCCATGGCAGCGGGAGTACCGTAACCTCCATCTGTTACAAGACCATTGATGTCGGCCTTGGTTAGGCCTGCATCCTCGAGGGCCAGTTGCGCCGCTTCTGCGCAGAGGCCGTACATGGTCCTGTCTGGCCGCACTCGTTTCGTAGGCACTTCGCCTATGCCAACGATTGCTGCTTTGCCACGTACCGTCATATTCTGTCTCCAAGTTGAACTTACATGCGCCGCTGATCTACAGCGCATTTTACTAAATTAAGCCAACAGTTCAAGCCTTCAGTTCCCAACTGACTTTCACGTGTGCCGAGAGGGGAAGTGGGTGTGGTATTCAAAAATTTACGGCTTGACCCAGGTCTCAGACCAGGCGAGGCAAGACGTGCTGCTCTGCTTGTCACCACGCATCTCTGGAAGGGTTACGCCTTCGGCTACTATACCGTTGAGCGTAAACTGTGCCCTACGCGCTGGAATGAAGCAGCTGTACACTCCGTGGGGCCTGCCCTCAACGGATCCGGCCGTGGCTGTCAGCATATAAGGCTCCTCGAAGTCGTACCAGCTAAGTGCCATGGACTCCTCTTCAGACTCGACGGTCTCCGTCCAAAACGAGCGGGAATCGCCCGTATTGTTGAACTCAGCCTCTGTGACTGGAATGTTCTCGTCCGCGAAGTCCGGGAACAGGAACGTCTCGATCTCGCCCTGAAGCCAGCGTGCCAGCGCAATGTTATCGGAGTATATGCGCACTTCGTCGTTGGTGAGGTCGCTCTTCAGGTAAAGCACGTGCCCTGGACCTGCCGGACTAAGCATTATACGCCAATGGCTGGACCTGGTGAGCAGCGGACCACCGGCACTAGCATACAAACGTATAAATGAATTTTCGCCGGTCAGGACAATCTTGTTTGGGTCTGTAGGGTTGGCCATGATCTCCTCCAATTTTCGTGCCCTCGTGTATCATCGGTGTATCATCTTAACAGCGCATCAGACCGGCATCCACCTGCACATTCTCTTATCGGCGGAGGGCATCATGGTCAATTGGCAAAACAACCCCGACCTGAGTCACATGAGCGACAACGACCACCTCGCCCAGCAGGCGCTTAGCCTCACTGAGCAGATAGAGAAGGAGCCCGATAATCCCCGAAACTACTTCCTGCGGGCGAACGCGTACCTGGACAGCTCCGACTATATCTCGGCCATCACCGACTACACGAAAGCCATCGAACTAGACGCTGATGACCCGGTGCTCTTCAATAACCGAGGCATTGCCTTCCGCTGTTTGATGGAGACAGGTAGGGCGATTGAAGACTATACCAAAGCCATCGAAATGAAGCCGGACTACAGGGACGCGCACAATAATCTTGGCATGGTCCTGTCTGATAAATCCGATTACGAGGCCGCGATAATCAGCTACAGCCGCGCCATCGAACTGGACCCGAATTTCTGGTACGCCTACAACAATAGAGGCATGGCCTTGTGGGCAGCAGGCAGACGCGAGGATGGCATTGCCGACTATGAAAAGGCCAAGGCCCTTATGGGACTGAGCCCCAGTTAGCATTACGGTATCCAGTCCAACACAGCACTGCCCCATTGAACTGGATACCTGCGGTGGTGTGTATTTCTTTCGCATCTGCCACCATGATTTCGACTAAACTACATGACGGATTTCGCCCAGGTCTCGGTAACGGCGGACCACCTCACTGTCGTACCAGCGGAGCAAGTGCAAGGCTTACATTTTCATCCAAAACTCCAGCAACGTTGTGGGCGTTATTACTATCGCGGTGCTGGGACTGGACGATTCGTGGGTAGAAATTTCCGTAGCCAACGTCTCGCTTTTTCCCAGCGACAGCGGAACCAGCGACCTCACAATAAGCGTCCCAAAGACAAGCAGCTCAACGTCAGGAACGTACCCCTTTACGATGAAAGTTGCCTCCCGCAAGGACCCGGGCTGATACGGAGAACCCCTTTGCCTTGTCGTTCCAGCCTGATACTACAGTTCTCCCGGCGCCTGCACCGAGACACGTTCTGAAAGTTCGACCTGTCCTGCCTACGGAGGGCATTATTAGCATCTCTCCGCCAGCAAATGCCAGCGATCCATATACAGAAGGACCAGTCATCGTCATTCGTGCCCAAGCTGCGAAAGGCTGCGGATTCACAAATTGGTAAGGCTTAATCACGTCATCTGAACCTACGATCAAATTCGAAATTACCGGTGACATGTCGATTTAGGCCTCATTCAGGTGCATTGTGATCATTCTCACGGCACTGATCAAGGCCACAACAACGCCGGGAATAATTATTCTTCCTACCTTCACTCAGCCAGAGATCAAGATCGTGACGCCAGCAGTCTGCGGTTTATTAGTAGCCAACCAAACCAAAACGCTTGGTTTTTCGTTGTAATTAATAATTCCTCTTTTTAGTGATTTATCCCCCCTTGACAGGCACAAATGTTCTGCAATACATTTGTTCTATTAAATGTATGCCCCATCATTTACAGAAGGTGGATCCAGTGGCAATTCCGATAGTACATTGGGAAATCGCTGGAAGAAATGCGGCCGAATTACGGGAATTCTACAGTGGTGTGTTGGACTGGAAAATAAATATTCTTGAAGATCTGGACGGATACGGCATCGGGAAGGCAGCGTCACCGGCGGCATCATGAAGACTGAAGGGGACATGCCCGATAACTACGAGAATTTCTACTCAAGTGGACGATCTGGACGATCTGCAGGTGTCCTTGGACAGCGCTGTGGCCAAGGGCGGCCAAATCGTTATGTCACCCACTCCCATACCTGAAATGGGCGCCTACGCGATTTTTTGCCGACCCGGCAGGAAACACCATTGGCATATTCAAGGAATAAGTTTCAAAGACTTACACGAAATCAAAGCCAATTAAAAACACTGAGGGGGTAGCGAACATGGCGGAGTGCAGGGGACCGTTGGCTAGAACAGTGGTGTACAAGATTGAACCAAGCACGAAACATAGAATCAGGCTTGAGGGCTCGGCAGGATCAACCGACAAGCTCTCAAGAACACACTGCATTGCTAGCCGGAAGGCCAGACCTCGCATTGGTGCTCCAGCCGACAGACGGACACTGCGATGCTTATTGGGTATTTAATACGATTAGACATGTCGCTGGCA
Source organism: uncultured Chloroflexota bacterium (assembly GCA_913046025.1). The sequence continues at coordinate 489 of CAJWRP010000203.1, read as the reverse complement.
TCGCAGAAGTCGTGGAGGATTTTGCGTCCGCAGTGAGCTTATACACAGACGTATTGGGGCTCTCTGTGGATACCCTGTCAGAAGGTGCCTGCGCTACATTAGATATTCATGGCGTTCTTCAATACGGCATCTGGTCGCGAGAGGCAGCAGCAGAGGCTACTTTTGGCAACTCACATGCATCGGACCGAATCCCTCTAGGCTTCACTGTGGGATTCGAAGTAGATGACGTAGGCGAGACCTATGGCAAGTTGCCAGCAACGGGCACAAATTTTGAGCATGGCCCAAGGACGGAGCCCTGGAAGCAGGTTACCAGCCACTTCATGTCCAAGAGCGGTGCGTTATGCGAGCTATCCAGCACGCCTTGGGCACGTAGCATCACACAACAGATGCAAGCCTCAGAGGAGTGGGGGATCAGGCCTGGGTTTGTGCGGTGGCCTTTAGTAGCCCACCGCACAGCCATCATTACGCGGCTCACTGCCACCATTTAGC
>CAJWRP010000202.1 GCA_913046025.1 uncultured Chloroflexota bacterium | reverse complement strand
TTATTATATATTACGCTTTGCCCAGCTACAGCACTTGGGTCTTTCTTCAGTTGTCTGTGGTACCATGTACAGGCCTAAACGCTGATTTTACTGAGTAAATCTGCCTATGCCTGAGCGCATCCTCGTAGCGGTTGCCTGGCCCTACGCCAACGGTTCCGCCCACATAGGGCACATCGCCGGCACCTACCTGCCCGCTGATATATTCGCCCGTTACCATCGCATGAAGGGAAACGACGTGCTGATGGTGTCTGGAAGCGATGCCCACGGCACTCCAGTTACGATTTCGGCGGAAGCACGTGGCGTAACTCCGGAAGATATCTATAGCGAGTATCAGGCTGAATTTCTGGACGATTGGGAACGCCTAGGAATTAGTTTCGACCTGTTTACCACTACTCATACCGACAATCACGCTCGCATCGCCCAGGACATGTTTCTTAGGCTTCTTGAGAATGGCTACATATACAAAGACACCATGGTGCAGCCATTCTGTGTTACAGATAATCGATATCTTGCAGACCGCTATGTAGAAGGGATCTGCCCTTACTGCAAAGATGACGGTGCCAGAGGAGACCAGTGTGACAACTGCGGTCGGACATTGGATCCCGAGGACCTTATCGACATAGTATGCAAGATCTGCGGCAACACGCCGGAGTTCAGGGAGACGGAGCACTTTTTTCTCAAGCTGAGCGCCTTCGAGGACCAGCTTCTGGACTGGGTGCGAAAGCAGGAACACTGGCGGTCCAATGTACGTAACTTCACCATAGGCTTCTTGGAAGGCGGGCTGCACGACCGCGCCATAACCCGAGATATTCAGTGGGGAGTGCCAGTACCGCTGGATGGCTACGAAGGCAAGCGTCTTTATGTCTGGTTCGAGGCCGTGATTGGCTACCTATCGGCATCAATTGAGTGGGCCGAAAGCAAAGGCGAACCAGATAGCTGGAAGGATTTTTGGCAGGAAGATTGTCACTCCTACTACTTCATGGGCAAAGACAATATCCCTTTTCACACGGTCATATGGCCTGCCATGCTGCTGGGATACGGAGGGCTCAACCTGCCCTATGATGTACCTGCAAACGAGTATCTCAATTTGGAAGGTTTCAAACTTTCCACCAGCAGGAACTGGGCCGTGTGGGTGCCTGACTACCTTGATAAGTACGAGCCGGACCCGCTCAGGTATGTGCTCTCGGCAAACCTTCCTGAGACCTCTGACTCGGACTTTTCGTGGTGGGAGTACGTTCGGCGCAATAACGACGAGCTGGTTGCTACCTTCGGCAATCTGGTACACCGTGTGCTTTCCATGGTCAATCGCTATTTCGATGGCAAGGTGCCGGACTCTGGTGAACTAGACGACTTAAGCCGCCAACTGCTTGATGAGGCCCAAGCGCGGATGGACACCGTAGCCTCAGAAATCGAAGCAGTACGTCTACGCCGGGGTCTTGGGACAGGTATGGCGTTGGCCCAGGCGGCGAATCGATACCTGGATCAAAAGGCCCCGTGGCACGCCGTAAAGGAAGACAAAGCTGACGCAGGCAGGACGTTATGGGTTACCTTGTCTGTCATAAATTGCCTTAAGACTGTGCTGAACCCTTACCTGCCATTCAGTTCAGATAAGATTCAGGCTATGCTCGGTTTAGAAGGTAGCGTTCAGGATGCAGGTTGGACCTGGGATCCAGAACAGCTTGTGGCGGGCCAACCTGTGGAGAAGCCCACGCCACTGTTCACCAAGCTGGACGAGGAACTCATCGAAGCTGAGTCTCAGCGGATCACCGGTTAACAAAGAGGAAAGAGACAATTGCAGGCAACATCTTTATATCTGCCAGTTCAGGAAAGACTTGACGGTGTCGTTGATGGCCTAAAAGAGATGGCCAAACAGCGCTTCCCTCTTTTGTCGCAATTACTGGACCATGTTTTCTCTGCGCCTGGAAAGCGAATGCGTCCCGCCATCACGCTGCTGACGTCTAATTTTAATTCCCACGATGAGACACTGACAGAGACAATGGCAACGGCCGTGGAGATGCTGCACATTGCGACGCTGATCCATGACGATACCGTGGACGACTCTGCTATGAGGCGAGGGCGGGCCACTGTAAGCAATCTCTGGGGTGATAACGCTGCAATACTGGTTGGCGATTTTATCTTTGCTGCATCCGCGACGTTGGTGTGCGACACAGGCAACGTAAGGGTCATAAAACGCTTTGCTGAGACCATCATGGAGCTTTCAAGCGGCGAGCTACAAGAGATGTCCGATGTTTTTGATCCCAACCAGACCATGGAACAGTATTACGACCGTATCTACCACAAGACGGCATCGCTATTTACCACCGCCAGCGAGTCTGGGGCAATACTGAGCGGATTAACTGAAAACTATGTTGGGGCGCTGAGAGAATTCGGTTACAACCTGGGCATGGCCTTCCAGATAGTAGACGATATTCTCGATTTCGATGGGAACGAACAGGAGATCGGTAAGCCAGTCGGAAGCGACCTTGCCAATGGTATCTTGACATTGCCATCGCTAATAGCCAGGGAGCGCCACCCCAACGATACAGCGATATCTGACCTGTTCAGTAACCCTGGTGACCGTGACAGGCTGGAGCAGGCTGTGGCTATGGTTGTGGGCGCATCCGTTTTGAATGAGTGCTACGCAGTGGCCAACGATTTTTGTGCCAAGGCCCGGAGTAGCCTTATGTCTTTGCCCAAGAACCCCTCACGAGACTCGTTGGAAGAGATAATCGGGTTTGTGACTGCCAGAAGAGTCTAGCCTTCGTAGACGACTTCCCCGTCACGGATGGTTAAAACAACCTTAGTTTTCAGAAGCTCCTCAGGCTCGTCTTCGTTCAGAGACCTGTCCAGCAGTACGAGGTCTGCTGGGCCATTGTCCCCGATATAGCGATGATGAAAGCCCCCCTGCCTTGTCTCATCGAGTCTGAGGTTGTACAGGCTTATTGCCTGGCGAAGGCCAATTCCCTCTCCAGCATTAAGCTGCTGCCCAGAGGAAGTCCGGCGAGCGATTGCGCCGTAAACTCCAAGCAATGGATTGGGGTCTGCAACCGGTGCGTCTGAACCTGCGAAGGCTGGTACGTCATGTTCCAGCAGGGATTTTACTCGGTATAGCCAAGAGATGTGCTCCTCTTGAGTCTCCGCCAAATACCGGTCTCCGTTGTGATAGATGAAGCCTGGGTTGTTTATCACCGCCACCTTTAGTCGTGCTAATCTGGGCAAAAGATTATAAGGGCACTCCGAGCAGTGCTCAATCCTGTCTCTAGGATAACCTTCTGACATGGGCAAGGCACCTTCTAGGGCGTTGAGCGCAGCCTTCAGCGCCTCCACTTCTACGGTGTGAATGGCTACGGGCCACTGGAGTGCATGGGCCTTGTCGATGAGATCGGTTAATTCGTCCTGTGAGGGCGAGAGGCTTCCGCTACTCAAAGTGACCATGATTTTCACATGGCCGGGGCTCAACCTGTCATAGCCCGCTCCCTTGGCATGTCCCTCGTTGGCGAATTCGTCCATATGAACCGCGCCGACCATCATGTTGACGGAAGGAATGAAGTCACCGTTTTGTTGCAGTTTTTCCATGCGGCGGTGGTATTGTGGAGTATTGCCTGGGGAGGCGTCGCAAACCGACGTGATGCCATAGGAGAGGAACTTGTCGCTGGCCATCCTCGTTGCTGCTCCAAGCTCATCGGCTGTCAGGCGAGGTATTCTGTTGCGAATAAAATCGGCCATCTCCAGCAGTAGACCCGTGGGCTCACCCGTCACCGGGTCGCGGTCGATCGTGCAGCCCTGTGGTTCGTCCGTGGCGCTGGTGATTCCGGCAGCAAGTAGACCCAGGCTGTTCAGCACCATGGCGTGGCCGGACTGATGCAGCAAACGGACGGGATGATTGGGGGAGATCCTGTCTAGGTCGTGGCGGGTGGGATGGCGCTTCTCGGCCAAATCAAACTCATGGTAGTTAACCGCCCTGACCCACTGACCTTCTGGAGTCGATTTGGCACGTACGAGAATGGCGTTGTTAATGTCAGCTATGGAGGACACAGCCGGCGTGTTGCAGTCAACCGCCAACAGGCTGGAGGCGTATGCCATTACGTGGCAGTGCGCGTCTACGAATCCAGGCAGTAGTGGCAAGCCCTGGCAGTCTATTACCCTGGCTTCGGCGGCAGTGTGGTGCTGGTTGTCATCGCCTGTTGAAGAGGCGCGTGCGCGTCCGCCTGCGATCAGCACGGACTCAATATTACCAGTGACCGAATCCCTTGGGGCAGTCACGCCCGCATCGAAATTGACGAGAAGCAGGTCTGGCTGCGCGTTTGAAGCGGTCATGTTTAGCTAATCACTGACTGGCCAGTAACTACTGGATCACAGATCGAGAAGAGGCCTCGATTCGTCGTACCACGATTTTGGAGCGATCCATCATGTCAGGTATCTTTGGCCCGATCTCGTTCTTCCACTGGTCGCTCTCGTATACTGCTTCATACAAGCGCTCTTTCTCAGCATCGTCCTCGAAGCGTCGGATCCATATGTACAGATCGTCCTCTTCTTGGCCCACAAAGCTGCCCAGGATCACCATGCCCTTGCCCACTTGAAAGGGAATGATGACCTGCTCCATGTAGTTGACCCAGTCTTGCCGTTTTCCCTGCAAAGTTCGGTACTCTCTTAGTTCAAAAAACAACTCGTTCTCCTGTAAATTGGATTTGGCAATCGTATATGAATGCCGTTGACAAAGCGCAAGAATAGGCTACTGAATCACAGACCTTGATGTGGTCTTGATCCTTCGCACTACCTGCCTGGAACGATCCATCATGCTGGGAACCTTAGGGCTAATTTCGTTCTGCCACTTGTCGCTTCCATGCACTGCTTCATGCAGGCGTTCCAGCTCGTCCTCATCCTCAAATCGTCTTATCCATATATAGAGGTCGTTCTCTTCTTGGCCCACGAAGCTTGCGACTACCACCATGCCCTTGGAGATTTGAAAGGGAATGACCATCTGCTCCATGAAGTCTACCCACTCTTGTCGTTTCCCTGGCCATGTCCGGTACTCTCGAAGTTCAAAAAACAATTCGATCTCTTGAGATATGAAATTGGTGTTTAGTCTGCACGAGGCGTAATGTATTGGGCAGGGCGCGAGGTGTCAAGGAATCGTACTGCGGCAGGGAGCTTACCCCAGTTTGAACACGAGCACGCTGGATAATATGTACAACCCAATCAGAATTGCCGCCTCAAACGTGACGAAACTGCGCGGCCTGTTTCGTCCACGAGTGATGAGGCCTATCATTACTACTGCCGTCATCAAGACGGCGAACATTGCTGTCATGGTGTGGACGGACGAGACCGCTTCCCAGAGGGGCTGGCCTACAAGTGCTACGTCGTCAATGAACAAAATGAAGCCCATGTTGAACAGGTT
>CAJWRP010000201.1 GCA_913046025.1 uncultured Chloroflexota bacterium | reverse complement strand
TTATGAAGGCCATAAAGGGAAGTTACCTCGCCATTAATATTTTCTTAACGCGACCCACTTGACCCCTTTCCAACCGCACTTTTGTTCCCTGCCTCGAAGGGATATTTTGAAGGCAGGAGAACCCTGCTCTGACGAAATCCAAAACCAAGTCCTTGGAGAGCGCCTGTGTTCAGAGCTGATGTAGGTTGGAGGCGCGAGGAACCATTTTGGAGCGGGTATTTATTCGATACTTGACCATTCGGAAGATGTGATAGTCCTTGCGGATTTCAGGTCTGAGATGCCCGGTCAGGCACCCGACAATCTTGTACAACGCAACGCAAAACACCACTCAATTGAGGACTATCTTTTGCCGCCGCTTGGACGTTGCTCCATAAGGTCTATTCATTGGGGAGAGTAGGTGTAGAGGTTTACGCTTCGCTGCTCTCATCTTCCAAGTTTAACATGCTGATGAATGCATTAGTTATCGTGTTCCACGTCTCACTGAGAAGTGAAGCATATGGCTTCATATACTTATTTTAGAGCCGGATATGGCCAATGAATGCAAGGGATTTATGCACCTAATTCCTCATGCTAGTTGGTCCCATCCATCTAATCCACTATATTGGATGCCCGCGTTGGCAGGCGACTCCCTCACCGGTGCCATTGCCTTTACATGTTGTACCTACAGTTTGGCAGTCACAAGCACTTTAGGCCGGTGTTGTTCTGCGACTTCACGGCACGTCGTCAACAAGCATCACATGTGCACCTTCAAGTTCCGGCGTGCACTCAAACGCTCTGTGGATATTCGTGCGCCGATCTTCTGGCGAAGCCATCTCCACTTGAGGCGAGGTGTTGCTAGTCCTGCGTAACGCAGTTTCGTTAACGGGGACGTCTGTGAGACGGCTGAGTTCCTGGCATAGGAGTCACGACTGGTTGTGGCTTCGTTGGCGCCTCCTTGCGGGCGTGCAGCTATCCTAACTCCTTGATATTTCAGGTCCGGCAACATCTTCTTTGCTGATCCGTCATACAAATAAGGCGCGGGTGCACGATCAAATCGTGGGGAGGTTTCGAAGCACCAGCGGCAGAGCTGAGGAACTTCAGGATTAGCGCACAGGTAGCAGTAAGGTCGGTTTAGCTGTGTTGGTCCTGCTCGCAGCCTTCACACAGCACAGGTAGTGGCCTTCTGTGTTGCACACCACGCAATTCACCGGCAGTAACAAGTCCAACACTCTTGTGCCCACCGCTGCTATGGTGCTGCCAACTCTTATTTTCTTCATATCATTCACAACGCGATACGCTTTTCCGCAACAACTTGCCTCGGTTATAGGGCAATATTTTACCGAAATACTAAGACTAGATATTTTGAAGGTTAACCGGTCCTCACACCTCTGCCTTATCTTATAGGCCCGCAGGATGAAACCCTGGTAGAATGGGCCGCGTCTGGCCCGGGATACTGCCTGGCGACGGGACAATTTAAACGCAAGTCGCCGTAAGACCGGCACCTGCGGAACTGGAAACCGTGATATGCCTGAATTAACAAAAGGGCAAGTCCTGGAAATGGCCAAGATGGCCGGTCTAGCGCCTGACGATCAGCGCGCTGAGGTTATCGCTGCCAGGTTGGGTGCCGTGCTTAAGGCGCTATCTGACGTTCCTGATGAGTCCGTGGCGCCTTACCAGCCTGCGCTGACGTTTGCACCCATAGTTGGCCCAATTTCTGATAAGGGAGCGAAGGCCAATGAGTAACGGCGACCTTCATTACCTGAGCATATCGGACGCAGCAACCCTAATCAGCGCCGGCGAACTCTCTCCTGTGGAGCTGACCCAGGCATACCTAGGCCGCATTGAGTCGCTGAACGACCGCCTGAACGCCTACATCACGGTAATGGCCGAGTCAGCGCTAAGGCAGGCCCGTGAGGCTGAGCAGGAGATTCAAAGCGGCCACTATAGAGGCCCAATGCATGGAATACCTGTGGGCATCAAGGACATTATTTATACGAAGGGCGTGCTAACGTCGGCGGGTTCTAGGGTGCTGGCCGACCACATCCCAGACGAAAATTCCCCAATAGTGGACAGCCTTCACTCGGCAGGGGCTGTCATGCTGGGCAAGCTGAATCTCAGTGAGTTCGCCATCGGCGGCACCATCGACCATCCCTACGGCACCCCGCGAAACCCCTGGAACACGGACCACACAGCTGGCGGCTCAAGTAGTGGCTCCGGCATTGCTGCGGCAGGGGGGCTCTGTGCAGGAGCGCTGGGTTCGGACACCGGCGGTTCCGTTCGAGGGCCAGCCTTCTTTTGCGGACTGGTAGGCCTGCGACCAACCTACGGCCGGGTGACCAGGCACAACGTAGTCCCCATGAGCTGGCACCTAGATACGGTGGGCCCCATGACACGTACCGTGCGTGACTGTGCATATATGCTGAGGGCTATTGCGGGTCAAGATCCCAACGATGCTACTACCAGCGCACTGCCTGTGCCTGACTACGCGGCCTCCATTGACGGCGGCGTGCGTGGACTGCGCATTGGGCTTCCCAGCGAAATGTTCGATGACGACATTGTGGATGGTGATGTCAAGGAAGCCGTGATGCGAGTTGTAGCTGTTCTTGAGGAGTTGGGAGCCACATCTGAGGACACCACTCTGCCAACCTCAGCGGGCAGCGGAGCCGTATTTATTGCCACGGCTGACGTGGACTCAGCGGCATATCATAGCGATTGGCTGAGGAGCAGGGGAGACCTCTACGACTGGAATACACGGACCAGGCTAGAGTCGGCGTCATTGGAGCCGGCATGGGCATACATGAAGGCCCAGCGCATTCGAGAGAAGCTGAGACAGGAGATGCTGGAGGCCTTGGATAAGTACGACGTGCTGATCATGCCAACGGGTCCTGTGGCCGCGCCAACCATCGCAGCATCCACAGGCAAACCTGGAGGCTATTACCAGGGTGATCGGGACCTGACTCGCAGGCGATACACCAGCCCTGCGCCGTTGGCAGGACTGCCAGCGATTTCAGTACCTTGTGGCTTCTCGGAGACTGGACTTCCCATAGGAGTACAGATCATCGGAAAGGCCTTTGATGAAGCCTCTCTGTTCAGGGTCGGCCAGGCCTACGAATCGGCCACCGAGTGGCACACGATGCACCCGGATATCTAGACCCTATCTCAATTTCTGCGAACAGTGCTGAAGGTGTCGATGCATCCTACTAAGAGCGCCATTACATCGAAAACCTGAGATACGTTAACATCGGACCTGATGTCCTTGAGTATCGACTGGATGCAGTTAATCTTGGTTGAGCTATCCAAAGCCACCGGACTCTCTTTGGCAGACGCATCTACCAGCTTCTGGTCGCTCCAGGCTATCAACTTGTTGCCGGTGATCCTGATGAAATCGTTGAGGTACTCGACAGACATCTTGACGTGGTTCTTGAAGTTAGACGTTGACTCCCTCTGCAGGTGCGACGCCAGTGAGTTGATAAGCTTCTGAGAGTTCTTTTGCCCCCGGTGTTCATCACAGAACATCCTCATAACCAGTTCGTTTCCCAGCGTTTCCTCGAACACGGCAGGGGAACAGCCCGCAAGAATCAGATCGCCGTATAGCTCCGTGGTGCGCGTTAGCAGAGTAAGCTGTCCGGGCCAGTGCCAGACTAGCCTCTCACAGCTGTGTTCGGACTCCGCTGACAGCCTTCGCCTGGGGTGACGAGTTCCAGCCAGAGAGGCACACGGTCGCCGCGAACTTGTTGGCGCTCTCCAGGGTGGATTGTAGCCTCGCCGGGCCAATTTCGGGCCTCAACGGGAAGTAGACCTGATCAGCGATGTTCGATGCGCCGGTTATCAGGGGCTGTAACGACAGGAGTTGGGTCGCCAGCTCGGCCGAGTAGGCTACGGCAGTTTGTAGGCCATCCCTGATTACTCTTGCCCTCTCCGTAAGCCTGTAATGCTGGGATTCTTGCCATCGGAGTGCGTCTTAGCGGCTGGCGCAGGTACGAACGTAGAATATTGTCAGGATGGCAAGAATTGCTGTGACTATGGCCATAAAGGCAGCAGCGGCGGTGACCCAGTCTGCGGTATTGAGTGGCATTCCCTGATATCCACACTGACTTTGTCCCTAGCAAGGAGAGCGTATAACGGGAAGCCATTGCCACTGAACGGCATTTAGTCGGACGCCAAGCGGTGGGAGACTTCGCTATAGGTGAAGTTTATACATAGAGTGATAATGGATGATTATAGAAACACCAATTCAAGTTGCGCCGCGGATTAAATGGACAATCCCAAGTGATGTTGCTAAAGTAATCTGGTGAGTCCTCTCTGGACCTTCTTGGGATCTTCCCCTCATGCAAATGCTGTATGGTCGTGCGTCCGGGAACATTTGGGGAAAGGTCAGCATAGTCGGGGTGTAGCGCAGCGGTAGCGCGCCTGTTTTGGGAACAGGAGGTCGCTGGTTCGATCCCAGTCACCCCGACCAACAAGCCACCGCATGAACAAGCCATCCTTTTAAACAGGTGGCTTGTTTCGTTTTACCATCATTTCACGATTGACAGCAACTTGCTTCCAAAAGTGGTCTTTCTGCTAGATAAATGGAATCCTTTGGCCCATTATGATCGAGCCCAGTTCATGCCTTATTTTTGAGTTACGTTGATGTGGCCAAAGACGGATGTAATATCAACAAGCTGGTCCAGCCGGATAGGGAATGGGCGTAGGTGTGAAGGGAGGACCAAAGTGAGCCAGGTGTTGTGCACTCCGCTTTAACGTCTAGGAAGGTGACGTGGCGCTTCTGACAGGCAATATAGGTTCCGGAAGAGCACTAGGCCAGGTGGATGGGATATTAGGCTTAACGTTTCCTTGGACGCATTAGCAGCAGTACGCCTTCACCTATAGTTTCTTGGCATGCATAAGCCGCGAGTGCTGGAGAAGTTAGGTATGCCGTTATTCATGTCCATATCAGTGGTTTATTTTGGAGGTCGCCACCTGTGCCGCTGATGTGCAGTAGGCGCGGACCGCTGCCTGCAATTTCATAGTAGATGTTAATGTCGCCGAATTTTTCAAATGGCATTTCGTCTCATGGTTATTTGAATATTGTCGATTCGCGCTGAGGTTTTTCTGTTACCACATGGTAAAGGTATTCATATCACCCCCTACTCCTCCGGCGCGTGTACAAACTGGCCACGCCGCAGCCAGAGGTCCACGCTGTGCAGACGCAGGGTAACCACCTCGCCGGGGAGGACCCAGTTTGGCAGCGCGGCCCTGACCCTGAACGGGTAGTCCACCAGGTCCAGCATGGCGACGGGACGGTTGGGCTGGTTCTCCAGGACGGTTGCCGCAAACAGTTCAGACATATCGCCATCTTGGACACCCAATTTCAGGTACTTTAGGAACCAGTACCTCCTCCTATCCTCCTCAATCCTCGATAGCTCCCTCAGCTGCAGG
>CAJWRP010000200.1 GCA_913046025.1 uncultured Chloroflexota bacterium | reverse complement strand
TCAGCTAGATTTATGGTGTAATGCAGTCTGCGCGGGGTGATAACCAGCGCGAAAAATGAGATACTATCCCAGATTCGCGTAAAATAATGTCGTACTGGAGGAACAAGAATTGGTTAAAGATTTAATAGCCAGACTGCAGGACCGCATCGACGCTAAGTCATTGCTGACGCATCCCTTTTATCAGGCGTGGCAGGCTGGCGAACTGAGCCTGGAGGATCTGAAGGACTATGCCAGTCAATACTACTTCTTCGAGGCTAATTTCCCTCGTTATCTGAGTGCAATTCACTCGAACTGCCCTGATCGGGAAGTGCGGCAGAGCATTCTGGACAACCTTTGGGATGAGGAGCACGGCGAGTTGAATCACAGGGCCATGTGGCTAAATTTCTGCGCAGGTCTTGGCTTGGACCCAGCCGAGGTAGAGTTCACACCGGTCCTTCCCAAGACTCAGGCCATGCTAGATGTCTATGACGGCCTGTGCAACGACGGCAATTTCCAGGAAGGGCTTGCGGCCATGTACGCCTATGAAGCGCAGGTTTCTCATGTGGCGACCGAAAAATCCCGAGGCCTTAGGGAGCATTTCGGCATTACAGACGATGCTACGTTGCAGTTCTTCGATGTGCACGGAATTCTGGACATAGAGCACTCAGAAAGGGAAGCTAAGTGCATCGCAGGCGCAACAACCGTCGACCAGGAAGCTGGTGTTGAGGCATCACTACAGACTGCGCTAGACGCACTGTGGGGCTTCCTCGACGGCATCCTTGAGTCCAGGGCCGTTGCGAAAGAGACTGCACCCACATAACAAAGCAGCGCACACAGAATCATGAACTATCGCTTGCAGGTGCTTTACGAGCGGTCCCAAGTTAAATGAATGGCCATCGCAAGTGTTTTTATATAATCCGGCGATGGTTGGCCAATATTGGTTAATGTTCTGAAAACGCAAAGTGGGCGACCAGATCACTCTGATTTCACATAATGTCCTGAAGTAGGCAGCTTGTCAGGGGCATAGACAGCATGTACAAAAGCAAAAATACCAGGGGTCTGCTTTCTGGTGTGAAGGTGGTGGAATTGGGATGCGGGGTGTCTGCGCCCTATTGCGGTAAGGTGTTGGCCCAACTGGGGGCAGACGTCACCAAGGCCGAGCCACCCGAAGGCGACTGGTCTCGGCGCATGGGGCCTTTTCCCGGAGACGAACCTCACTCTGAGAAGAGCGGTCTTTACCTGGCTATGAATGCCAACAAGTATGGTGTAACACTAGACCTTGCATCGGCCAACGACCAGCAACGCCTGAATAGGCTGATAGAACAGGCTGACATACTGGTAGAAAACACCGCCTCACGAGACTTTGGCGACTTCGTGCCAAACTACTCCGCGCTTCAGGAATCCAACTCCAGCCTCGTCATAACCTCAATCAGCGCTTTTGGAGATTGGGGACCCTATGCCAATTATCGTGCCACTGATCTCATTCTGTACCACATGAGTGGCCAAGCCCATGGTCTACTGGGGCCAGTGGAGGACCCTGACAGCCAGCCCCCAATACGCGCAGGTGGACACCAGGCCCTTCAGGTAGCAGGTATGGCAGCCGCCACTGCCACAATTATGTCCCTGTTCAAGAGCCGTATGACGGGTGAAGGCAGCCATGTGTACGTATCGGAATATGAGGCTCTCGTCACTCAAGGCATAAGCGCTTTGGCTGGTTGCGCCTTCGGAAGGCCAGCCCCACCGCGGGCGTTGAGCGAGGTACGCGAAGCCGCTACTGGAGGAGTCATCTCCGCCGTAGGAGGCGTGCTTCCCTGTACAGACGGCTACGTAGCCATCTCCCCAAGAGAAGAGGCGCAATGGACGAAATGGGTCGAGGTGATGGGGAGCCCAGACTGGGCTAAAGAGGACCGCTTCGCCAAGCGCGAGGGCAGGGAGAGCAATTTCCCAGCCTTATGGGAGCTGGTGAGCCAGTGGACTCGACAATTTTCTAAGCATGACGTCGCCCGGAGGGGACAGGAGGTCCGTATACCCTGTTTCCCCGTAAACACGGTGTTAGACCTATTTAACGACCAGCACTTGGCTGATAGGCAGTTCTTTGTTGAGTTGGAGCATCCCATCGCCGGATTGTTGAAATACCCGGGCGTGCCCTACAAGCTTTCTGATACGGCCCTTCCATTGGCAACTAGACCGGCTCCTCTGTTCGGGCAGCACAACGGGCAGGTCTTTTGGGAAGCTTCTAAATGACCAGCGAATGGAGCATTCGGGAAGGCCGTAGCCACGATGTTCCCGATATCCTTAAGCTATGGCGGGACGCTGATACCACGGTGAGCGTGACAGACACGGCTGACGATATTCGGTGCGTTCTGGATAGTCCCGTCGCATTGCTGGGTGTCGATGTGATAGAAGGACGAATTGTTGGCACGGTCATCGGCGCTTTCGATGGATGGCGCCGCAACATTTACAGAATGGCTGTTCACTGCGACAACGGAAGGCAAGGCATCGTCAGCGTCTATTTATGTAGCATCAGAGATTTTTCGACTCTGTCGGCGCCAAAAGGCTTACGGCGTTGTTAGGGAGTGAGCATGCCTGGGCTATCAGTACCACCAGGGCATGGCGCGATATTACCTAAATCGATCGAATACTGGAGTCTGAGTTGAGCAAACTGCCTTTGAATGGCGTGCGCGTGGTGGACCTGAGCTGGATCATCGCAGGCCCGACAGCTACTCGCTTCCTGGCCATGATGGGAGCCGAGGTCATCAAGGTCGGCAGCGGGCGCAGGCCTGACCCTTCCACCCGAGGAGCGCCTTTTCAGGCATATAACCAGGGCAAGCTTTACGCCTCGCTGAACATCTCCAAGCCTGAAGGTCTCGATCTGGCGCTGGAGCTAATTTCGGCCTCCGATGTTGTGATCGAGAACTTCGCGGCGGGCGTCATCGAGCGCCTGGGGCTGGGATACGACGTACTGTGCAAGGCTCGTCCAGACATTATCATGGTCTCCTCTGCTGGAACAGGGCATTCAGGGCCTGACAAGGATTACGTAGCCTACGGCAGTCTGCTGCAGTCATACACAGGCTGGAACTCCATATCCGGCTATCCGGGCGGCGAGCCCATCAAGGGGGGCCTCTGGGCAGATCCTTGGGTTGGTATGGAATTGGCCATGATAACCTCGGCGGCCCTTAACCACCGCGCAGTAACAGGGGTGGGCCAGTATATCGACTTCTCCATGGCGGAGGCATTGACGACTGGCATTCCCGAAGTGCTATTGGATTACCAAATGAATGGGCGTATCAAGGAGCCGACTGGTAACGACGACGACTGGTCGTGCCCTCACAATGTCTACCACTGCAAAGGTCAGGACCGATGGCTTGCCATTGCAGTCACCTCCAACGAAGAGTGGCTGGCCCTTTGCGGGGCCATAGACAGGCCGGATCTAGCGTCTGAAGCTTCACTGGGCACGGTGAGTGGCCGCAAGTCCAAGGCAGCGATGATTGATGAAGCCATCACTGCGTGGACGCTGCAACAAGATGACTACGAAGCGGCAGAACTCCTGCAGCAAGCAGGCGTGCCCGCTGGACCGTATCTGGAACCCCCAAGGGTATTCAACAATCCACAGTTGCGAGAAGGTGGTTACTTCGAAATGAAACGGGCCAGCGACGGTAAAATGCACGATCTGCCCGGTCTGGGATGGCGCATTACTGGTGTGGAGGCCTACAATACGGCAGCGCCCGTCCTCGGCATGCACAATGAATATGTTTACCAGAATCTGCTTGGTTTAAGGAAAGACGAAGTTGAGCAGTTCGTTCAAGATGAGATTATTTATTGACATTGTTTGCTTGAGAATCGTTATGAGCCGTAAAAGGCGACGCTAGGCGTTTCCCCAAAATGATTAATTACTGTGATGAGGTGTAAAACAGATGGGTGTACTTTACGAGAAGAAAAACGGCATAGCCTACATAACCATCAACAACCCCGAAAAAGCCAATATTTTGGACAAGGCCACGTCCGACGAGTTAACTGAGGTCTGGAAAGAGATATACGACGACTGGGAAGTGCGAGTTGCCATTCTAACTGGCGCGGGTGATCGGCACTTCTGTGCTGGTCACAACCTTGCCGTGCGACCAGATATTTCGCCAGAGGAGCGCGAGCGCGTTCGGGCAGAAAACGTTTTCTATCCGACGGCTGGCTCGGTAAACGGCAATAAGTTTGGCGCCGACGGGAGCCTGGGCGACCATTACCCGCAGATCTGGAAGCCCGTAATAGGCGCTATCAATGGCTGGGCGGCTGGCGCTGGCTTCTACATTATGCTCACATCCACAGACATACGGCTTGCCTGCGAGGAGCATGCGCGGTTCAAGTTTGCGCTACTTAGCCAGGGCTGGGTTGGCAACGGGCCGGGCGCAACCTATCTCATGAAGCAGATTGCCTACGCTGACGTAATGCGTATCCTGCTCACGGATGAGCCTTTCGATGCTAAAGAGGCACTGCGCATTAACCTCATCAACGAGGTTGTGCGGCATGCCAATCTCATGGAGCGTGCCGAGAAGCTGGCGACAGACATCAGCAAGATGCCCCCGGCAGCCACTCGTATGATGAAGGAGTTCGTTGTACGCTTCCGGGACACGCCGGTTAGCGAGGCCTGGCGCGTGCAAACGCTGATGAATAACCTGTTGACTCAGCTAACAACAGATGGGGACGAAGGGCGGCTGGCTTTTCAGGAGAAGCGTCCGCCGGAGTTCACGGGCGGCGTCCGCCAGAAGGGGGAGGCCTATCCAGAACTGGACAAGGCTCAACGCCAGCGCATGAACGAGATACGCAAGGAGCTACTCGGCTAAATTTCGTAATTTCGTAAACGTTCTAATGGTCTGATACTAGGCTGCACCCAAACGGATTAATGCACCGACCCTCCCGCTAAAACCTATGACTAATTACTGTTTACAAATAACTCAAAACTCGATACCACGGAGGCACCGCATGTTTGAGAGACTGGCGATAGTCGGCACTGGAGCCATAGGCAGCGTTATAGGCGCTTACCTGTCCAGGGCGGGAAGAGACATCACCCTTATCGATACGTGGGCTGACCATGTTGAGGCCATGAAAGGGAAAGGCATACACATTACGGCCGAGAACGGCGAGTTCACCACGCCGGTTAATGCTATGCATCTGGGCGAGGCCAACATCATCACAGAACAGTTCGACGCCATATTTCTGGCGGTGAAGTCGTACGACACTGTGTGGGCCACCCACTTTGCCATGAATTACCTCAAGCCCACAGGCGTTATCATCTCCTCGCAGAACGGGGTTAACGACGAGGTCATCGCGCCTATCGTGGGCTTCTCAAGAGAGATGGCGTGTGTCATTACGCTGGGCGCGGGCCTGTACGAGCCCGGCTACGCCATCCACACCGGTGACCCGTACAAGCTGTCCTTCACTGTTGGCGAGTTGACAGGACTAGAG
>CAJWRP010000199.1 GCA_913046025.1 uncultured Chloroflexota bacterium | reverse complement strand
CCGGCGGCGAAGGAGACTATACCCCTGG
Source organism: uncultured Chloroflexota bacterium (assembly GCA_913046025.1). The sequence goes on along the minus strand of CAJWRP010000199.1, from coordinate 5,432 downwards.
CTGCTCCGGTACCGGGCTCCATACTCCCATCGCGCCAGAGTCAACCACCGAAGAGCGGCTTTCCCGGGCGATTGAGAGCGTATACACCTGGGAAGACCTGGTTTCGGGTAACCTGGAACGAACTGCCCTTGCCCCCAGTCGTCCAGCAAATATGAGGCTTCGGCTGTCGTGGGACCAAGGCGAGTGGGACTGCCCATACTGGTCAAAAAACATGAATATGTTCAGTTGTTCTCTAGTTGGCTGAAAGTCGTCGAGGTAGTAGCTTTCTTTGGTATTCACGTTGAGAATGGCCCACCTAATGGAGCCGTCTCCCTCAGCCGACGGCGTGACGTAGGCCACGAAAGCGCCATCCGGAGACCAGAAAAAGGACAGAAAGCGATCGTTAAGTATTCGCTCCTCGGTCTCTTTCTCGGTGTCCACCATCCATAAGCTGTTGTAAAATCCTGAGGCTTTGTCCAGGTCTTTGGCGAGCCCAATATGGCGGCCCTCTGGGTGCCAACTGAAGGTTGCCGAGCCGGACACCTCCGATATCATCTTGGCACCATCTCCGTCTGTGTCCGCCACGAGAAGCCCTTGCTCTTGTTCGCTTAGCTCCCCACAAAAGGCCATGCTGTTGCTAAGGGGGCTCCATGATGGGCTCATGTACTGGCTTGACACTACCGGTATCTGCGCTGGTTCCAAATCATCAGACCTGATGAGGTAGTGCAGCTGGCCGCTGTGAACTAATAGGAATTTGGAATCCGGAGACCAGGACGCAAACAGCGGACCGCCGCTAAGTAGTTGCTTGGGTTCGCCTCCTGTGATGGAGCCGCGAACGAACATCGTAAGGCCCTTTCCAGGCATCTGCGCGACAAACGCGACGTTCTCGCTATCGGGAGACCACAAGGCATAGTGCGGCGTTTCCTGGGCTATGGCATCGGTACCCGGCATATTGGCGTAGATTTCGGTCAGTGACTCGCCTGCGGGATCTGTGAGGCAGATTCTGAGACCACCGTGGCCATTCTCGCCGGCACTGTACCTGGATACCACAAGGAAGTTACCGTCCGGTGACCAGGTTGGCCACGTAAACCTCATACCGGCTGGTGTAATGGGTCTCGTGCGACCGCTTGATGAGGAGGTCAGCTGTACCTTACCATCAGGATCTACAAAAGCTATCAATGTCATGCAACGAACCAACTTGGCCTGCGAGTGGCCACAATTTGCTCAATAACGTCTTCATCGTATGGCAGGTCAATGTTGTGTCTGTGAAGTGGAGCGAGAGGCGCACAGTCTACAGGTAGCCGTTCCGAGAGACGGTTGTAGGCAATTTCGGCTAGTGCTGGGAGGGAAGCCACGTCCTCGGCGTTATAACGAATCAGTGTCTCTCTGGCTCTATGGTCCCCTCTTCTCCATTGACGCCAAAGAGTGATGGCATCGTACCCGGTAAGGGCGGTTAAGCTGGTTGGCCTCCCCACGTTTAAGAGAGATTCTATTGCCTTAAGCCCACCGCTGTAACCAGCACGCTTTAGGGCGAATCGCAGGTCTATGTGGGCCATATCTTGGAACATACGGCCGAAGTAGTGCTCAACGTAGGGCAGGTCGAAGGAGGTCCCATTAAAGGTAACTACCAAGTCGTATTTCTTCATTGCCTCTCTAAGGTCATCTAGGTTTTCGTCATAAACGAAAGCGGAGTAGCCTTCCGAATCTAGAATTCCTACCATGGTGATGTGGCTGGTGTCAGGCGAAAGGCCAGTAGTCTCTATGTCCAGAAAAGCCGCGTTCGTTCTGAAGTCAGCGTACAGGCGCCACATATCCCTGGAGGACAGACAGGAGTTGAAGTAACGAGCGTTCTTCTCTTCCAACTTCTCTTGAGATTCCGATATCAGCGACTTTAGATAGCCCCGCTGTCTGTCCACGCGGGATGTTATGGAATCAGCAGCCATGAAATCGCCCCAAGTCTGAACGCCAGATTGCCAAAGTTCCACCTCGGTCACTTTGCCTACTCTGGGAAGGTGAAGGAAGGTGTTAGTAAGCAATTGGTGGCACTTGACCCCACAGGTGTATTTCAATCAATACTATAAATCGAGTGTAAGCAAACCAATTCCTCATGTCTAGCAATAGAATAGGTAATTAGAACGCTGGGAGAAATATTTAATAATTGACAAGAAAAGAGGCGGAACCGATACGCCCCCGCTCCTTTTCATTAAAGGAACCTTATTTAGGAAACGTTAACACACACCGGCTTTACGCCATTGATGACGTATCCGAGCCTGTTCCAACGGCTTTCCATGGGCTGAATGTTACCTTTCTCATCTTCAGCTCGAGCAACGATGGTGTAGTGTCCCTTGGAGGTGGGCGTCCAACTGTAATTCCACTGCTGCCACGCGAACTCGTAGCGAGGACCCACTAGCTTGGCATCTTCCCAGGTATCGCCACCGTCACTGCTTACCTGCACACGGTTGATGTGCCCGGAGCCTGACCATGCCAACCCGGAAATGTTATGACTCTGTTGAGTGAGCGTACCACCTGCCTGAGGCCAGCTAATAAGCGACTTTACCTGTATATCCTCGACTGGGGTCGCTGTGCCGTCATCTTCCTCAATTATGTAGCGGTCGCCCTGGAAGAAGCTGCGGTGCTTTTCTGTAATCAACGATATGCGTTTCAACCACTTCACAGAGGCCATGCCATACCAGCCCGGGACTACTAGCCGAAGGGGGTATCCATGCTCAAGAGAAAGCGGTTCGCCGTTCATCTCATATGCCAAGAGAACGTTGGGGTTGTTGGCCATATCCAGAGTTAGGCTTCTGAGATACTGCTCTTTAGTGACGCCAGGGATGGGTTCACCGCCGTCCATACCCTCAAATAAGACCTCAATGGACCCGGACTTGATTCCGACTTTGGAGAGAATCTCGCAAAGCGGTACGCCACCCCAGATGGCAGTGCTCACTGCGCCGTTCTGAAAGGGGTTACCGGGTACTCTGGGCTGCAGGTCACTGCGATTGTTGCCTGCGCACTCCATGGTGATGGGAAGGGTCTGTTTGGGATATTGCCTGAAATCATCAAGAGAGAGTTCTAGCTGATTAGAAACGTTGCCATCGATGACAAGTTTCCAGGAGGCTGTATCTTCAGAGGTCGGGAAAGAATAATGATTGCGAACGTAAAACAGAGGATTTGGCGTCAGCCAGCTTTGCAGGGTGCCCTGTGGCGTCTCGCCTATGAGAGGATCTTCTTCGATTGGAACCAGTCCAATCTCGTTTGGCTGGGTACACAATGGCTCTTTTTCAGCCGTCGAGGTCCCAGCCTCGGTACATGTACACTGTTGCATCATGCCCTCCAATATTAGGGATGTTGGACAAACAGTCCTTGCGCCTAATGTACCTCAGAGTTGCCCTTTTTTCAAGGAGTGTCGTCGTGAATGTGAATATGGTCGACGCATCCCTTTATTAGTGACAGTTTTATGACACAAGAAAGTGCTGCGAGTATACTGGTGCCGATTTTCTGACTATTCCTATGTAGTCGTTAATAGACACTAATAAAACAAGAGGACAATATGTCTGCAGAGATTCCTTCCCAGAGGAAGAGGTATTCACCTGTTTCGACAAGTTGAGCAAGTGGAACCTTGGGACGAAGGAGACGAGTGGGGCACACTTAATTTCCTATCGAATGAGAAGACCAAACAAGCAATTGCACTGGGGCAAGACACAAGAGGGGAAGACCATATGTCACATCTATGCCGATTCATTACATGGTGGAGAGCGGTGAGGGTTGGGCCAGTGAAGACAAAGTGTCGGCCAGAGCAAACAGGCATCAACAGAATTCTTTGGACTGGTGTTCCACGGCCAGACTATCACTCATATCGACAGCCTTGCCCATTTCTTCTGGAAGGGAAAGATGTACAACGGCCGTCCATCACATTCGGTGTTTATCAGCTTGGAAGCGACAGTGGAGTCGGTTGAGCTAGCCAAGGATGGCATCATGAGCCGAGGTATCATGGTCGATGTACCGATGGTTCGAGGTATTGACTGGGTGAAGAGAGGCTAGGGCGTGATGCCCGAAGACATTCCGGCAGTAGAAGAGCGATGTGGTTTCAAGATTGCGGAGGGTGATGTACTGTTTATCCGGACTGGCAACCTGCCTCTGGCACGAGGACCAGTTCAGCCATCGTGCCATCGAAGTCCAATGCCAGGCCTAACTTGCCTATGTTGATACTGCCGGACTAGGCATTAGTGTTGGACATTATATTGGGAGGCTTTTCCGTCATCATGTTCGACCTAGAAGGTTTAAGAAGACTTCAGTTAGCGCCATTCCGATAGCAGTGTCTCGACTGCGCGACGGGTCAGCCCGGCAGTCAAGCGGATCTTATAGCCATTGTGCTCAAGAGCCTTCGCGCGATGAACGGCTGCCTCTCCAACTTCCATGAGATCCACGCTGGCTATGCTCTTGTCTAGTAGGAGGGACTCGGCGGCTGTTGCTCGCCAAGGAATCGGCGCTACGCCTCCGAGGGTCACTCGAATATAGGAGATCGTGCCGTCTGATACTTCCATGGCAATCGCGACGCTCGACGAGGCGAAATCCATGCCCAGACGTTCTTTGGCTTTCAGGAAAATGCTTTTGGTGTTGCCAGTTGTCACAGGAAGGATCACGGAAGTAACTATTTCACCGAGCACCAATACATTTTCAGCCATTATATCGACGTCTGGACCAGCGAAGAAATCTTCTATGGAAAGCGTGCGCGAATCGTTAGCGGATGTCAGCGTTATCGATGCATTCAGCGATATCAGAGCTACCGCCATGTCGGAGGGGTGGACGATTACGCAATCAGAACCGCCCAGAATAGCGTGGAACTTGTTCTCACCTACCTGGGCATAGCAGGTGCTTCCGCCCTTTTTGCGGCAGTCGAAGTTTATGCTGCGGTAGTACCAGCAACGTGGCCGTTGGCAGAGGTTTCCGCCGAGCGTTCCTACGTTACGTATTTGTGGCGTCGCTACGGACTCGGCAGCCTGTGACAGTGCCGCATAGTCTCTGACAATGTCCGCATGAGATACGATTTCCGCCAGGGTTGTACCAGTGCCAATCTCCAGACCAAAAGACTTGAGAGCTATACCCTGCATTGCTACCAATTCGATGAGATTGATTAACTTGTCGGGTCTCTCCACACCCTCTTTGATCTCATCCAATAGATCGGTGCCGCCAGCTATCAGGAACGCTGACGCATCCTCAGGCTGCACTAGCCGAGAGGCCTCCTGGATGCTGGAGGGATTTATGAACTGAAGTGGCTTCACTATTATTCACCCCTCTCTTTGCGATCCAGGGCGTCAAGTATCTTGTCTGGGGTTGCGGGTAGATCGTGTATCCGTACACCGATAGCGTCGTATATGGCGTTGATAATAGCTGGAGCCACGCCAATGTTTGGCGGCTCACCCAGGGCCTTCATTCCGAATGGACCCACGGGG